>NZ_JBSGBK010000011.1:0-155314 GCF_053601215.1 Amycolatopsis sp. NPDC004772 | reverse complement strand
GACTGGAGTTAACACTTGTGATCTACATATCTCCTTCGTTACCGCCGAAAACAAGGCGGCGGCGTGAAACTAGTTCCCCCGGCCACGCCCCCGGGGGGGGGGGGGGCGCGGCCGCCCGCGCCGACGGTCCACGCCCGGGTGAAACGCTCCGGTCTCGGCAAACGCCTGGAACTGGTGGTGCTGCTCGGGCCGGCCCTGCTGGTGTTCATCGGGTTCGTCCTGGTGCCGATCGGGATCGCCGCCTTCTACAGCCTGTTCAAGTGGAACGGCTTCGGCGCGCTCGACGACTTCGTGGGCTTCGACAACTACGCCGACGCGTTCAACGGCTCGGTGTTCCAGAGCGCGATCGTGCACAACCTGATCATCGCCGGGTTGTCGATCGTGGTGCAGCTGCCGCTGTCGATCGGGCTGGCGATGTTGCTCAACCGGAAGCTGCGGGGCCGCACCGTGCTGCGCGCCCTGGTGTTCGCTCCCTACGTGCTGTCCGAAGCGATCACCGCGGTCATCTGGTCGCTGATGTTGCAGCCGGGCGCGTTCGCCGACCAGGTGCTGAAGGGTGCCGGGCTCGGTGGGCTGGTGCACAACTGGCTGGCGGACCCGGGCATCGTGCTCTACACGATGTTCGCGGTGATCACCTGGAAGTACATCGGCTTCGGCATCATCCTGCTGCTCGCCGGCCTGCAGGGCGTGCCGGCCGAACTGCGCGAAGCCGCGGCGCTCGACGGCGCGTCGGCGTGGCAGACCACCCGGCACGTCGTGCTGCCGCTGCTCGGCCCGACGATCCGGATCTGGATCTTCCTGTCGGTGATCGGCTCGCTCCAGCTGTTCGACCTGGTCTGGATCATGACCCAGGGCGGCCCGGCCAACGCGTCGACGACGATGGCGACCTACCTGATCGACCACGGCTTCAAGCGCTACGAGTTCGGGTTCGGTTCGGCGGTGGCGGTGATCCTCTTCGTCATCTGCTTCCTGTTCGCCCTGCTCTACCAGCGGTTCGCGCTCCGCCGCGACACCGAGGGCGCCCTGACCAGGATGGTGGGCTGATGCGGTCCGGCAAGTTCGGCCTGTCGATGGGCTACCTCGCGGCGATCGTCGTCATCGGCGTGACGGTCGTGCCGCTGCTGTTCGTCGTGCTCGGCGGGTTCCGCACCAACGCCCAGATCAACTCCGACCCGGCCGGGCTGCCCGGCCCGTGGGTGACCGACAACTACGCCTCGGTCCTGGGCTCGAGCGCGTTCTGGACGTTCCTGGGCAACAGCGCACTGATCGCCGTGATCGCGACCGCGGTCGCGGTCGCCCTCGGGTCGATGGCCGGGTACGCCCTGTCGCGGTACCAGTTCAAGGGCCGCGAGGCGTTGTACACGCTGTTCACCATCGGCTTGCTGTTCCCGCTGACGGTGGCGACGCTGCCGCTGTACCTGTGGCTGCGCCAGCTGGGCATGCTCGAGAGCTTCTGGGGGGTGGCGATCCCCGAGGCGGCGTTCTCGCTGCCGGTGACGATCGTGATCCTGCGGCCGTTCATGCACGCGATCCCGGGCGAGATCGAGGACGCGGCCGTGCTCGACGGCGCCACCCGGCTCGGGTTCTTCTGGCGGATCCTGCTGCCGCTGTCGACGCCCGCGCTCACCACGGTCGCCGTGCTCGCCTTCGTCACCAGCTGGAACGCCTACCTGCTGCCGCTGCTGGTGTTCAACGACTCCGGGCACTTCACGCTCCCGCTCGGCGTCGCGATGTTCCAGTCCCAGTTCTCCCAGGACACCGCCAGGGTGCTCGCGTTCACCGCCCTGTCGGCGATCCCGGCGCTCGCGTTCTTCGTGCTCGCCGAACGGCGCATCGTCGGCGGGCTGACCGGATCCGTGAAGGGCTGACTCAGGAGGTCTCCCGTGCCGTCCGAGGTACACCGCCGTGCCTTCCTGCAACTACTCGCCGTGGCCGGGGCGGCGGGGTCCGTCACCGTGCCGGGCCTTGCTGAGGCCGGGACCGGCTTCCCGCTGGTGGCACGGGGAAAGGCCGCGACGATCGTGGTCGGCTCGGGCGACCTCCCCGGCGTACGGCGGGTCGTGGGCGACCTGGCCGCCGACATCGAGCGAGTGACCGGCGTGCGGCCCGCGGTGTCGGCCGACGTCGTCCCCGCGCACGGCCCGGTCGTCGTGGTCGGCACGCTGGGCCACAGCCCGCTGGTCGACGACCTGGTCGCGGCGGGCAAGCTCGACGTCACCGGGATCGCCGGGAAGTGGGAGACGTCGCTGAGCCAGGTCGTCGACGGCCGGCTCGTGCTCACCGGCAGCGACCAGCGTGGCGTGATCTACGGCGTCTACGAGGTTTCCCGGCGCATCGGCGTTTCGCCCTGGTACTGGTGGGCGGACGTGCCGCCGCGCAAGCAGGCGGAGCTGCACCTGCCGGGCGAGCGGTTCAGCCTCGGCACCCCGAACGTGAAGTACCGCGGGTTCTTCATCAACGACGAGAACCCGGCGCTGGGCACCTGGGCCCCGGCGTACTTCGGCCCGGGCCAGGCGCCCGGGTTCCCGAACGGCTTCAACCACCTGTTCTTCGCCAAGGTCTTCGAGACCATGCTCCGGCTGCGGGCCAACTACCTGTGGCCGGCGGTGTGGGGGCGGGCGTTCGCCGAGGACGACCCGCTCAACCACGCGACGGCCAAGGAGTACGGCATCGTGATGGGCACCTCGCACGAGGCGCCGATGATGCGCGGGATCGAGGAGTGGAACCGGCACGCGGTGCCGGCGGTCCGCGACGCGGCCGGGAACATCACCACGCCGGGCCACGACCCGTACGGCGGCACGGGGGAGTGGAGCTTCCGCCGCAACGGCGAGGCGATCAAGGCCTACTGGACCGACGGCATCCGCCGGATGGCCCGCGAGGACTTCGAAGGCGTCGTCACGCTCGGCATGCGCGGCAACGGCGACGTCGGCCTGCCCGACGGCGACGGCATCGAGCTGATGCGCGAGATCATCGCCACCGAGCGGGAGATCCTGGCGCGCGAGCTCTCGACGGACGTCCCGCAGGTCTGGACGCTGTACAAGGAAGTCCAGCGGTACTGGGCGAAGGGCCTGCGCCCGCCGGACGACGTCATCGTCGTGTTCACCGACGACAACTGGGGCAACATCCGCAAGATGCCCGACCGGTCGCTGCCGCCGCACCCCGGCGGGTACGGGCTGTACTACCACTTCGACTACGTCGGCGGCGGCCGCAACTACAAGTGGGTCGACACCGCGCTGCTGGCGAACACCTGGGAGCAGCTGCACCAGGCGTTCGCCTACGGCAACGACCGGCTGTGGGTGGCCAACGTCGGGGACATGAAGGGCAACGAGCTGCCGCTGCAGTTCTTCCTCGACTACGCCTGGGACCCCGCTTCGCTGCCGGTCGAGCGACTGTCCACTTGGGAGCGTTCGTTCGCGTCGGAGAACTTCGGTGCGGGGCTGGCCGGCGACGTCGCCGCGGTGTTGCACGACTACGGGCGCCTGCAGTCCCGCCGCAAGCCGGAGCTGCTGAACCGGCGGATCACGGTGGACCCGGCCGGCACGATCACCTACGACGACCAGATGACGCCGTTCAGCCGGGTCAACTACCGCGAGCTGGACCGGGTCACGCAGGAGTGGCAGGACCTCTCGGCGCGGGCGGAGAAGATCTCCGCGCGGCTGCCCGCGGCCTACCGGGATGCCTTCTACGAGCTGGTGCTCTACGCGACGAAGGCGACGGCGAACCTGTACGCGCTGCGGCGCGCCGAATTCACCAACCTGCTCTACGCCGCTCAGGGGCGGGCTTCGGCGAACGGCCTCGCCGCCGTCACGGAGGCCCGCTTCGCCGACGATCTCGCGCTGGCGGAGAAGTACAACACCGGGATCGCAGGCGGAAAGTGGAAGGGCTTCCAGACCCAGCCGCACATCGACTACGGCGACGTCGAGCGCTACGGGCCGAACGCGCCGTGGCAACAGCCGGAGAAGGACAACGTGGCCCTGCCGGACGTGATCTTCCCGGCGGTGAAACGCCTCAACCTGCCGGCGGCGGCGTCGCTGGGGGTCGCCGTCGACGGCTCCGAGCAGGCGTGGCCGGGTGCGCCCGGGCGTCCGGTGCTGCCGGAGTTCAGCCCGTACCAGAGTGCGCCGCCGCAGTACGTCGACGTCTTCAACCGCGGCCGGGAACCGTTCCGCTGCAAGGTTTCCGCCGGAGCGCCGTGGGTGCTGATCGAGCCGCGCGGCGGCCGGGTGACCGAGGAGCTGCGGATGACCGTCCGGATCGACTGGGCCCGGGCTCCGAAGAGCGCGACGACGGTCCCGATCACGGTGTCGGGCGCGGGCGGCTCGGTGGTGGTGGACGCGGTGGTGCGCAACCCGGCGCTGCCGCCGTCGTGGCGGCGCGGGTTCGTCGAGGCCGGCGGGTACGTGTCGATGGAGGCCGAGCACTGCAGCGCCACCATCGGGACGGCGGACGCCGGCTGGCGGCGCATCCCGGACATCGGACGGACCGGCGCGGGGATGACCCCGTTCCCGGTGACGGCGGGGAGCCGCGCACCGGGGACGGGGCCGCGCCTGGAGTACCGGGCGACGCTGTTCACGACCGGGCCGGTGACGGTGTGGGCGTACCTGTCCCCGCGCAGCAACGTGCTCCCGGGCGACGGGCTGAGGTACGCGGTCTCGTTCGACGACGCGGAACCGCAGGTCGTCAACATCACGACGGCCACGGGCGCGGACGACACGGCCATGAACCGGCAGTGGGAACGGACCACTTCGGACAACGTGAACCTGACCTCGACGCGCCACACGATCGAGGCCGCGGGGCCGCACGTGCTGAAGTTCTGGATGGTCGACCCGGCGGTGGTCCTGCAGAAGCTGGTGATCGACACCGGCGGGCTGAGGCCGAGTTACCTGGGGCCACCGGAGAGCACACGGTGGCCGTGGTGAGCGGGAGTGGCCCGGGTCCGCGCCGTCGGGCAACGCTGCCGGACGCCCGCTCGAACGCCCGCCCGCCGGGGGCGCCCCCCGAATTCCACTCTACCGGTGGGCACCGACAGTTCCGGGGCCCGGAAGCCGCTGATCGACCGGCGCCGCGCCCGCCGGCCGTGGATCAGCCGCGATCGTCAGCTCGCGCCGCCGGTCAGCACCCGGTAACCCCGGTGGGCCGGCGCCGCCGTGCTGTGCCGGACGACCAGGCTGGTCGCCAGCTCCAGGCGGTGGCTCTCCGGATCGACCCCGCGGGCCAGCGAAATCGCCAGCCGGGCGCCGGCCGCCGCCATCTCCTGCAGGGGCTGGCGGACCGTCGTCAGCTCCGGGGTCAGCCAGCGGGCGATCGGCAGGTCGTCGAAGCCCACCACGGAAAGGTCGTCCGGGATGCGCAGCCCCGCGTCGCGCGCCGCCTCGTACACGCCGAGGGCCTGCAGGTCGCTGCCGGCGAACACCGCCGTCGGCCGGTCCGGGAGGGTGAGCAGTGATGCCAGTTCCCGGTAGCCGGCCCGGACGTGGAAGTCGCCGCGGCGCACCAGCGCCGGGTCGAAGGCCAGGCCGGCCGTCTCCAGCGCCGTGCGGTACCCGTCGATCCGGGCCCGGCTGCACAGCACCCCCTCCGGGCCGCCGATCATCGCGATCCGGCGGTGGCCCAGGTCCACGAGGTGCCGGGTGGCCGTCAGCCCGCCCTGCCAGTTCGTCGCCCCGATCGAGGGCGTCTCCGGTCCCGGCGCACCGGCCGGGTCGACCACGACCAGCGGGATGTCCCGGGCCCGGAGCTTCGCCAGCTGCCCGCCGGTGAAGTCCGAGCACACCGAAACGATGCCGACCGGCCGCCGGGCGAGGACGCTCTCCAGCCAGCTCTGCCCGGGCGTGTGCCGGCCCGACGATTCCGCCAGCACGACCGCCATTCCGTTTTCGCGGGCGACGCACTCGACGCCGCGGATGATTTCAAGAGCCCAGGTGCTTTCGAGTTCGTGGAACATCAGTTCCAGGAGCCGGGAACGGCGGGAACGTTCGTCGGCGCGGCGCCGGTACCCGTATTTCCCGATGACGGCTTCGACGCGGGCGCGCGTGCTTTCGGCGACGTCGGGGCGCCCGTTCAACACTTTCGAAACTGTCGGGACGGAGACACCGGTCTCGGCGGCGATCCGGGCGATGGTCACCCGGGTCTCGGTCGGCTCGAGCTCGTCAGACTTCGTTGTCATGGAGGAGATTCTAGGTCATCGAAACCTGATTTGAAACGGTTGGAAAGTTTCGGAGCACCATTGTCTCGCGGAGGATGAAGATGCTGGGAAGAATTCCTAAGAAACGGCTCATGCTGGCGGTGGCGGCCACTCTGGGTATTGCGGTGTGGCAGGCGCCTGCGGCATCTGCGTCAGTGCCGCTGCAATACACCACGAACCGTTACGTCGGCAGCGCGGTGGCCGCCGCGTACCTCGCTTCGGAAACCGATTACCGGGCGGTGCTCACCCGCGAATTCGACAACGTGACGCCGGAAAACGAGATGAAGTGGGGCACGATCGAAGCCGTGCGGGGCCAGTACGACTGGTCCGGCGCGGACGCGATCGTCAAGTACGCGCAAGCGCACCACAAGACCGTCCGCGGGCACACGCTGGTCTGGCACTCCCAGCTCCCGGACTGGGTCGGCGCGCTGCCCGCCGACGAGCTGCGGCGGGTGCTGCGCGACCACATCACCACGGAAGTCAAGCGGTACAAGGGAAAGATCCGCGCCTGGGACGTCGTCAACGAGATCTTTAACGAGGACGGCACCCGGCGTGACACGGTCTTCCGGCAGAAGCTCGGCGACGGCTTCGTCGCCGACGTCTTCCGCTGGGCGCACGCGGCCGACCCGCACGCGAAGCTCTACATCAACGACTACAACATCGAAGGGATCAACCCGAAGAGCGACGCGGTGTACGACCTGGTGAAGACGCTGCGGCGGCAGGGCGTGCCGATCGACGGCGTCGGCATCCAGGGGCACCTGTCGATCCAGTACGGCTTCCCCGGCCAGTACCGCGAAAACCTGGCCCGCTTCGCCAAGATCGGCGTGGAGACCGCGGTCACCGAGGCGGACGTCCGGATCCCGACCCCGGCCGACCCGGCCAAGCTCGCCACCCAGGCGAGCTACTTCGGGCAGCTGTGGGACGGCTGCCACGCCGTCCGCAAGTGCGTCGAGTTCACGACGTGGGGCTTCACCGACCGGCACTCGTGGGTCCCGGACGTCTTCCCGGGCGAAGGGGCGGCCTGCCTCTTCGACGAGAACCTGCGCCCGAAGCCCGCGTACTTCGCCCTCAACCCCTGACCCACCTCCGGTCGCCGGTGCCGCGAATGACTCATTCGGGACCTCCGAGGCCGCGAATGAGTCAGTCGCGACCTCCGGGCGGCGGTCACCGCAGGGGGACCGGGCCGGGCCGCAGCCCGCGCTCGGTGAGCGCGGCGAGGATGCGAGGGACCGCATCGAGGGTGGCCGGGCGGCCTTCGTGCATCAGCACGACGCCGCCCGGCTGCGCTTCCCCGGCCGCGGCGACGATCTCGTCCGCGGGGCAGCCGGCCCAGTCGCGGGTGTCGACCGTCCACAGCACCTCGGTGAGCCCTTGCGCCGCAACGGTTTCCGCGACCTCCGGGCCGGTGTCGCCGTAGGGCGGCCGGAACAGGACCGGGCGGGTGCCGGTGAGCTCGGCGAGGAGGTCCTGCGTGCGCCGGACCTCCTCGGCGCGGGCCTCCGGGCCAAGGGTGGTCAGCCGCGGGTGGGTCCAGGTGTGGTTGCCGATCACGTGCCCGGCCGCGGCGATCGCCCGGACCAGGCCGGGGTGCGCCTCGGCGTGCTCGCCCCACAGGAAGAACGTCGCCGGTGTCCCGTCGAGGGCGGCCAGCAGCGCGGGGGTCGTCTCCGGGTACGGGCCGTCGTCGAAGGTCAGCGCGACGGTGTCCATCAGCGGGCCAGCGCGGCCAGCCGCTTCGCCGTCGGCCAGCGCACGTTCCACGCCCAGCCCAGCTTCTCGAACACCCAGATCACCCGCGCGGAGACGTCGAGCTGGCCGCGCAGCACGCCGTGCCGGGCCGACGTCGGGTCGGCGTGGTGGGTGTTGTGCCAGGACTCGCCCATCGACAGGATGGCCAGCGGCCAGAAGTTCGCCGAGCGGTCGCGGCTGGCGAACGGGCGCTCACCGATCATGTGGCAGATCGAGTTCACCGACCACGTCACGTGGTGCTGGAACGAGATCCGTGCCAGGCCCGCCCACAGGAACGCGGTCAGCGCACCCCACCACGACAGCGTGATCAGGCCGCCGAGCAGCGGCGGGAGCAGCAGGCTCAGCACCACCCACAGCGGGAAGAGCCGGTCGACGACGCGCAGGTCGCGGTCGGCGGCCAGGTCCGGGGCGAACCGGTCGACGTTGGTCTTGTCGCGGCCGAAGAGCCAGCCCATGTGCGCGTGCCAGAACCCGCGGGCCAGCGCCAGCGGCGAGGTCCCGAACAGCCACGGCGAGTGCGGGTCGCCTTCGCGGTCGGAGAAGGCGTGGTGGCGCCGGTGGTCGGCGACCCAGACGAGCACCGGACCCTGCGCCGCGAGCCCGCCGGCGACGGCCAGCGCGATCCGCAGCGCCCGCTTCGCGCGGAAGGAGCCGTGGGTGAAGTAGCGGTGGTAACCGACGGTGATCCCGAGCGTCGAGACCACGAAGAACGCGCCGGCGATGGTGAGGTCGAGCCAGCTGACGCCCCAGCCCCAGAACACCGGGACGGCGACGGCCAGCGCGAGGAACGGGACCAGCAGGAACGTGCGGATGGTGATGAGCTCGGGGATCGTCTGCTTGCCGGAGAGGACGGGCTTCGGGGCCGGCCGGGCTGCCTTCACGGAGGCGGTCATGCACTACTCGATTCGAGGTCTACGCCGCGCGGGGGCGCGGGAGGCCGGGGAGCGGAACACCCGGCGGTCAACGGTCTGCGGGTGGCCGGGCGCGTCACCGCTCCTGCCGGTGATCTGCCTCGGATGGCCACGGTGCGAGAGTGAGGCCGACCGGACGCCGGCACACGGGGGGTGCTCTCGTACCCGGTCCACGTTACCTGATCGTTGTGAATCCGCAGTGTGGTCGGAGCCCGGGAACGAGTAAGGCCCCCGCCCCTGGTCGGGGCGAGGGCCTCAGGCTGCCTCGTGGCTCAGATGACGCTGACGCGCTGGGCCTGCGGGCCCTTCTGGCCCTGGCCGATTTCGAACTCCACGCGCTGACCCTCGTCGAGCGACTTGAAGCCGCTGCCCTGGATCTCGGAGTAGTGGACGAACACGTCCGGACCCCCGCCGTCCTGCGCGATGAAGCCGAAGCCCTTTTCGCCGTTGAACCACTTGACACTGCCCTGAGCCATACCAATACCTACTCTTTGTAGTGAGCCTGGGCGTCCCGTTCGGACACCCGGTCTCACCCCCATCCTTCCATTGCGCGTCCGGAGTGGCCACCCCCGGTGGTCAAACTCCCCAATCGGGTCGCAGCGGCATGCCCATTCCGCCGTCGCTATCGGTCCGCACGCCCAGGATGTGGTGCAGTTCGATCTCGCGGCGTTCGAAGGCCAGCCGGCAGGCCGCGAGGTAGAGCGCCCACACCCGGCTGCGCCCGGCGCCCGCCTCGGCGACGGCCTCGTCCCAGTTCGCGTCGAGGTTGGCGCACCACCCGGCGAGGGTCTTCGCGTAGTGCTCGCGGAAGTTCTCCGCGTGCCGCACCTCCAGGCCGGCGTCGTGCATGGCCGTCATCAGCTCGCCGGGGGCCTCGAGCTCGCCGTCGGGGAAGACGTAGCGGTCGATGAACCCGCGCGAGCGGTGCGCGACGCTGGTGTCCGGGTTGGTGATGCAGTGGTTTAGCAGCCGTCCGTGCGCCTTGAGCTTGCCGGCCAGGAAGCGGAAGTAGCCGGGCACGTTGCGGGCCCCGATGTGCTCGGTCAGGCCGATCGAGGAGATCGCGTCGAACCCGGTCTCGGTGACGTCCCGGTAGTCCTGGTGGCGGATCTCGGCGCGGTCGGCGATACCCAGCGCGACGATGTTCTTCTGCGCCCACTGGGCTTGTTCACGCGAAAGGGTGACACCGATGGCTTCGACGCCGTAGTGGCGGACGGCGTGCGCCACCATCCCGCCCCAGCCGCAGCCGACGTCGAGCAGCTTCATCCCGGGCTTGAGGCCGAGCTTCTTGCAGACGAGGTCGAACTTGTGCGCCTGCGCCTCCTCCAGGGTGGCGTCCTCGTGCGGGAACACCGCGCACGTGTAGGCCATCGACGGGCCGAGGACCAGCTCGTAGAACCGGTTGGACACGTCGTAGTGGCTGGCGATGGCCTCGCTGTCGCGCTCCTTCGAGTGCCGCAGCGCGGTCAGCCCGCGCCGGAACCGGCTCGGGTGCTCCTCGGCCGGTGGCTTGACCAGCCGCAGGTGGCGCGGGCCGAGCTTGCGCAGCAGCCACAGCCGGTCGGCCGGGGTGAGCTGGTCGACCTGCGCGGCCAGCGCGTGCAGCGCCGTGTAGAGGTCGCCGGTGACGTCGAGCGCGCCGGCGACGTACGCGCGGGCGAGGCCGAGGTCGCCGGGGGAGGACATGAGGTAGTCCAGGGCCAGCGGCGAGCGCACCTCGATGGCCACCGGCGCGTCGGCCGGGCCGCTGCGGCTGCCGTCGTAGGCGGTGATCGACACCTCGGCGCGGGGTCCGAGCAGCCGCTCGAAGACGGCGCCGACGGTGATGTTCTCCTGGGTCACGTTCGTTCCTTTCACCGGCGGCGGACGCATTTTTCGTAGAGGCCGAGCAGCCGCTCGCGCGGGTCGTAGGCGCGCTTCAGCTCGCGGTAGGCGTCGCCGTTGTAGAGCCGCCAGAACTCGTCCTCGGTGTAGAAGCTGTCCGAGTAGAGCGACTTGTGCCCGCCGAGGCGGGTGACCTCGGCTTCGATCATCCGGTTGTGCACGCCGTCGCGCTCGCCGGGGTCGAGGGGCACGGCCGACCAGAACCCGAAGTTGACGTACAGCTCTTCGGGGTCCAGTTCGTACAGCGGCCAGCGGACGCCACCGGGCCGCTGGCGCAGCGGACAGATCCAGACCGGGCTGATCGGGATTTCGCGTTCGAAGAACTCGAGGAACTCCGCGGCCCGGTCGAGCGGGACCTCGATGTCCTGCACGATCGTCTCCTCCGGCGGCAGCCGCCGGAGCTTCAGCAGCCGCTCGGCGATCCGGAACCGGCGATCGAGCGCGACGGCCTTCCAGTACACCGAGGACCGCAGGAACCGGCGGCCGAGCAGCAGCCGCGGCAGCCGGTGCTGGACGCCGAACGCGCGCGAGCACCAGAACCAGTCGGTGTCCCAGCGCCAGAGGTAGTCCCGGACCGTGAGGTGGTCGGTCCCGCGGCGCTGGATGGACCGGTAGTAGATGTCCAGCCAGGTGTAGTCGCTGGTGGCGGACGCGGTGTCGGTGAACGTCCCGAGCGTCAGGTACAGCTCGTCCGGCCCGAAGACGGTGCCGTCGACGAAGTCGTTCTCACCGCTGTCGCAGGCTTCGCGCAGGGCGGTGAAGTAGGTGGCCCGGTCGTGGAAGCGGACGTGGCGCAGCGCAACGAACGGTTTGACCGGTTCGAGCAGGATCTTCAGCCGGAGCGCGTAGCCGAGGGTGCCGTAGGAGTTCGGGAAGCCGTGGAACAGGTCGCGGTGCTCGTTGTCCGGCGTGGCGACGACGATCCGGCCGTCCCCGGTGAGCACCTCGAGCTCCAGCACCGACTCGTGCGGCATGCCGTTGCGGAAGGACGAGGACTCGATGCCGAGCCCGGTCACCGCGCCGCCGAGCGTGATGGTCTTCAGCTGCGGCACGACCAGCGGCATCAGCCCGTGCGGCAGGGTGGCGTCGACGAGCTGCTCGTAGGTGACCATCCCTTCGACGTCGGCGGTGCGGGCCCCGGGGTCGACGTGCAGCACGTGGGCGAACCCGGAGACGTCCAGCCCGGGGTGCTTCGCGGCGGCCCGGGAGCGGAACAGGTTGGAGGTCCGCTTCGCGAGCCGGACGGTCGCTTCGCCGTCGATCGCGGTGAGCTGCCGTCTCAGTGCGTCGACGCGGGCTTCGTGCGCGGGGAAAGCCGGGGCTTCCGGCGCCCCGGCCTGATCGATGGTCACCCCCTGATCCTGCCTCACCGGGGGCCGTGGTGGCGCGCCGGACGTCGTGAAAAGACTCATTCCCGTAAGCGGTTCACGACGCCGGACGCGCATCAGGCGACGGCGCGGAGCGGCGTTTGCTCCCCGAGGACCGATTCGGCCTCGGCGAGGAAGGCGTCGATCCGCCGCAGCCGGTCGGCGGTGCGCCGTTCGACGGCGGCCAGCCGGTCGGCCCGGCGGCGGGCGTCGTCGACGATCCGGTAGGCCCGCGCGCGGGCGTCGGCGGTGCGCCGCTCGGCGGCCTCATCCGCTTCGGCGACGATTGCGGCGGCCCGCTCCCGAGCCGTGACCACGATCTCGCCGGCTTCCGCGTGCGCCAGTTCCAGCAGGTGCCGGACGCGGTCGCCGACGGCGGCCGGGTCGGCGGGTTCGCGGCACAGCCGGTCGGCGCGGGCGCTCAGCTCGGCGTGGTCGGTGCGGGCCCGCTCGAGCTGCCGCGCGAGGTGTTCGGCCTCGGCGACGGCCGCGTCCCGGTCGGTGGTGAGCAGGCGGATTTCGGCGAGGAGTTCGTCGATCCGCTCGTCGACCTGCGCGCGGTCGTAGCCGCGGAAGGTGAGCGCGAAGCTCTCGGGCAGCGGCAGCGGCGCCGTCATCGGGCCGCGGCCGGCCGGCGCAGCAGGGCGGCGAGTTCGGCGGCGTCGCCCGCGGTCCGGAGCTCGACGGGGTCGGGACGTCCCACGGTGTGGTCGTCTTCGTGCAGAGCGGTGACGAACTGCGCGACCCGGCGCGGCGACGGGACGACGGTGGGGCCGCCCAGGTGGCGCAGGACGATCAGGTCCTCGCCGGAGTGCGTCTCGATCGCGGCCGCCCAGCCGCGTTCCTCGTCCCACAGCAGGGCCACGTCGCGGTCGGGGTAGTGCGGCAGCCGGGTGTCGAGGGCGACGTAGGCCGAGACCGGGCGGTCGTGGTCGAGGGTGCAGGACTCGAGGCCGATCCCGAGCTCGGCGGTGACGTCGCGGAGGTAGCCGAGCAGCGCGGGGACGGCGGGGTGCTGGTAACCGGTCGGGAGTTCGATCGATGCGGTCACGGGGTCATGGTGCCTTTCTCTCGGGTGGTTCCGTTCTAACATGTCGTCATTTCGATGACAAGAAAGATGTCGCCGGATGGACGACATCTCGCCTGGCGGGAGCTGTCCGGTTCGCCGGATTGAGCGGCGGTACCCCGGGGTACCCGATCGGGCGACCGCGGAAGATCCCGCGGCGCAATGGGGAAAGCGAGGCGGCGTTGAGCATTCTGATCGACTTCGGGCGCGACACGGAGTTCTCGTTCGAGCGGCGGTTGCGCGGCTACGTGGGGGCGGTGGCCCGGGCCGTGGGGGTGGGCCTGGAGTCCTGCACGCTCGACGCGGGCACCCCCGCGGCGGCCTACATCGCCCTCGACTGGCGCCTGTCCCGCTTCCCCGGCCACGACCTGGCCCTGGTCTGGGACGAAGTCCACGGCTGGGCGGCGGCGATCGAAGACACCACCGGGGCGACGGTCCTGACCTACCTGGGTGGCGAGGTCTTCCCGGAACCCCGCGCGGTGGTCCGCTTCCTGGCGGCGGTCCGCGCGGACGACCCGGACGCGGGGGCGCCGGAGGCCCCGGTCCTGCGCGAAGCGGGCGGCCACGAGCACCTGCTGGCCGCGGGCCGGAGTTGATCGGTTTCGGGCACACTGGGGCCCATGGGGGAGCTGACGGCGGAAGCCGTGGTCGACCGGATGGTGCCGAAGACGCCGCGGGTGTCACCGGACGGCCGGTGGGTGGTGTTCGCGAGTTCGCCGGTGGGGCAGCCGGGGCAGCACCCGGTGAGCGAGGTGCGGGCCGGTCCCGTGGACGCGAGTGCGCCGCCCCGCGAGCCGGCGCCGAGTGCGGCGGAAGACCGGGAACCGCGGTGGTCGCCGGATTCCGCGTCGGTCTGCTTCCTCTCCGACCGGGCTGAGCGCGGGACCGCACAGCTGTACCGGGTGGCCCGGGAAGGCGGCGAGCCGGAGCAGCTGACGGACTGGCCGGCGGGAATCCACGAGTACGCGCTGCTGCCGGACGGCGCGGTGGTACTCGTCGCACCGGCGGAGAAGGAAGCGGCCGACCCTCGGGTTCGCGTGGCCGGCCCGGCCGGAACACCCACGTGGGACAGCGTCGACCCGCCTGATCGCCTGTGGCTCCTCGATCCGTCGACCCGCGGCCTCCGCCCCCTCGGCGACTTCGGCCCGCGGCACGTCGTCGAAGTCGCCGCGCGGCCGGACGGGCACACCCTCGCCGTGCTCACCTGGTCGGTCGCCGATCGGGAGCCTGGGCTCTACAACGCCGCTTTGCACCTCGTCGACGCCGTCACCGGGGCCCGGCAGGAGCTCGGCGTCCCGGCGGCGGAAGCCGCGTCCCCCACCTGGTGGCGCGACGACGCCGGCTGGCGCCTGGCCTACCTCGGCATCACCCCGCCCGGCCTGATCGGCGGCCGGGCGATCTTCGACGACGGCCACCGGAACCTCACCGCCGGGATGAGCGGGTGCCCGGTCGGACTGGCCGGGGCCGGGGACGGCCGGCTGCTCGCCCTGTTCGCCGACGGCCTCGACACGTCGATCCGGCGCTTCGACCCCGCCGCCGGCACCTTCACCGAGCTCGGCGGCGCGACCGGCAGCCTGGTGGACCTGAGCGCGAGCGGGGACACCATCGCCGTCGTCGGGAGCGGCGCCACCGAACCCGACGCCGTCCACTGTGGACCGCCGGGTGGCCCGCTCACCCGCATCGGCGAGCCGCCGGTGCCCGGGATCCGGTGGGGCGCCCAGGAACGCCTGTCCTACCGGGCGGGCGACGGCCTGGACCTCGACGGCCTCCTGGTCCTGCCGCCCGGCCGGACCCGCGCCGACGGGCCCTTCCCGCTCGTCACCCTGGTCCACGGCGGCCCGTACGACCGCTACGCCGACCGGTTCCAGCTCGGGTGGTTCCGCCACGGCCAGTGGCTGGCCGCGGCCGGGTTCGCGGTGTTCCTCCCGAATCCCCGCGGCGGCCTCGGCCACGGTCACGCCTTCGCGGCGAGCGTCGCCGGCGACGTCGGGGGCGCGGAGTTCACCGACCTCCTCGCCGGCATCGACCTGCTCGTCGAGGCGGGCGTCGCCGACGGAGACCGGCTCGGGATCGGCGGAGGCAGCCACGGCGGGTTCATGGCCGCCTGGGCCGTCACGCAGACGGACCGCTTCAAGGCGGCCGTCGTCAACGCGGGCATCGCCGACTGGCCGCTGCTCGCCGCGACCGGGGAGTGCGGCCGGTACGACCGCGCCCTCGGCGGCCGGGAGAACAGCCCGATCACCCACGCCCACCGGATCCGGACACCGGTGCTCATCGTGCACGGCGAGGACGACACCAACGTCCCGCTGTCGCAGGCCGAACTCCTGCACCACGCGCTCGGCGACCGGCCGCACGAGTTCGTCGTCTACCCCCGGGAGGGCCACTCCCTGCGCGAACGCGGCCACCAGCTCGACTACCTGCACCGCGCCCGCGCCTGGTTCTGCGCGTGGCTGGCTTGAACCCCGCCGCCGCGGGGTAACCGGAGGGGGTGACCAGGACCCGGGTGTACCGCGACGGCGTGGTGCAGAAGGAAGACTTCCCCGTCGAGGACGTCTCGGAGTTCCTCGCCGAACCGGGCACCACGGTATGGGTGGACCTCTGCGCGCCGACCGAGGCGGATCTGGCGGAGCTCGCCGACGAACTGGGCCTGCACCGGCTCGCCGTCGAGGACGCGGTGTCCGAACACCAGCGGCCCAAGCTCGACCGCTACGACGGCCACGCCTTCCTCGCCGCCTACGCGGTGCGGTTCGACGCGGGGAGCGGCGAGGTCACGACCGCCGAGCTCGGCGCCTTCGTCACGCCGCGGGCGCTGGTCACCGTGCGCAAGGACGACGGCTTCGACATCGAGCCGGTGGTGCGCGCCTGGGACCAGGCGCCGGAGCTGGCGAAGTCGGGTGTCCCGTTCCTGCTGCACGGCCTGCTCGACCACGTCGTCGACGGGCAGTACGAGGCCGTCCAGGCGCTCGACGACGAGGTCGAGGCCCTGGAGGACCTGGTCTTCGAGGACCGCCCGGACTCGTCGGAGCTGCAGCGCCGTTCGTTCCGGCTGCGCAAGAGCCTCACCGCGCTGCGCCGCGTGGTGCTGCCGATGCGCGAGGTGCTCAGCTCCCTGATGCGGCCGGACCTGCAGCTGGCCGACGAGCTGACCCGGCCGTACTTCGAGGACGTCCACGACCACGCCCGCCAGGCCGCGGAGCAGACGGAGGCGCTGCGCGAGCTGATCGCGACGGTCCGGGAGACCCAGCTGAACCTGCAAGGCAACCGGCTGAACCTGGTCATGAAGAAGGTGACGGGCTGGGCCGCGGTGATCGCCGTGCCGACCGCGGTCACCGGCTTCTACGGCCAGAACGTGCCGTACCCGGGCAACGGCGCCCCGAGCGGCTTCTGGACGTCGACGGTCGTGGTGCTGGTGCTGTCGTTCGGCCTGTACGGAGTCTTCAAGAAGAAGGACTGGCTCTGAGGTGAACCCGGCTCCGCCCGAGGCGGCCGATCCACTGTGGAGTGTCCACACCGGACACCGAATGCGGGCGCGGTGAACCCCGGCGACGGCGGCTGCGCGCACGTCACCGAGGCCCGGGACGGTGTTCAGCCGAACGGGTCAACGCGGCCGGATGGCCTGGGAGAGAAGGAAAGGCTTTCGAGCGCCGCCTGAGGAGCGCGCGCGGACACGGGCGCGGCTGGTTGCTCAACCGTTGCCGCTCAGCATAGTGCAGCTGCACTATGCTGAGCCATCCGGTGTGCACCGGAGCGGGACAACCGAAGAAACGGGTGGCGGATGAGCGGGGCAATGGTCGAGGGGACGCGCCCGGGTGCCAAAGTCGCAGGCGTGGGCGAGGCCGGGGAGCAGGAGCTGCGCCGGTTGCTGGCCGGGCTGACCGCCGTCCGGGACGGCGACTTCGGCATCCGGCTGCCCGGCGGGGCCGACGGCCTGCTCGGCGAGATCGCCACGGTCTTCAACGGCATGGCCGACCAGCTGTCGCTGTTCACCTCCGAGGTCACCCGCGTCGCCCGCGAGGTCGGCAGCGAGGGTCAGCTCGGCGGGCAGGCGAAGGTCCCCGGCGTGTCCGGCACGTGGAAGGACCTCACCGATTCGGTGAACGCCATGGCCGGTAACCTGACCACCCAGGTGCGGGACATCGCCCAGGTGGCGACCGCGGTGGCGAAGGGCGACCTGTCCCAGAAGATCGACGTCGACGCCCGCGGCGAGATCCTCGAGCTGAAGGACACCGTCAACACGATGGTGGACCAGCTGTCGTCGTTCGCCGACGAGGTCACCCGCGTCGCCCGCGAGGTCGGCAGCGAGGGCCGGCTCGGCGGCCAGGCCCAGGTGCCCGGCGTCGGCGGCGTCTGGCGCGACCTCACCGATTCCGTGAACTTCATGGCCGGCAACCTGACCGACCAGGTCCGCAACATCGCCCAGGTGACGACCGCGGTGGCGAAGGGCGACCTCTCCCAGAAGATCACCGTCGACGCCCGGGGCGAGATCCTCGAGCTCAAGAACACGATCAACACGATGGTGGACCAGCTGTCGTCGTTCGCCGACGAGGTCACCCGCGTCGCGCGCGAAGTCGGCACCGAAGGACGGCTCGGCGGCCAGGCCGACGTCAAGGGCGTCTCGGGCACCTGGCGCGACCTCACCGACTCGGTGAACTTCATGGCCGGCAACCTGACCGACCAGGTCCGCAACATCGCCCAGGTCGCCACCGCGGTGGCGAAGGGCGACCTGTCGCAGAAGATCAACGTCACGGCCCGCGGCGAGGTCCTGGAGTTGAAAGACACGCTGAACACGATGGTCGACCAGCTGTCCGCGTTCGCGGACGAGGTCACCCGGGTGGCGCGCGAGGTCGGTACCGAGGGACGGCTGGGCGGCCAGGCCGACGTCAAGGGCGTCTCCGGCACCTGGAAGGACCTCACCGAGTCGGTCAACGTCATGGCCGACAACCTCACCGCTCAGGTCCGCTCGATCGCCCAGGTCACGACGGCGGTCGCCCGCGGCGACCTGTCCCAGAAGATCCGGGTCGACGCCCGCGGCGAGATCCTCGAGCTGAAGGACACCATCAACACGATGGTGGACCAGCTGTCCGCGTTCGCGGACGAGGTCACCCGCGTCGCCCGCGAGGTCGGCACCGAGGGCAACCTCGGCGGCCAGGCGACCGTCCGCGGCGTGTCGGGGACGTGGAAGAACCTCACCGACAACGTCAACGTCATGGCGTCCAACCTGACCGGCCAGGTCCGCTCGATCGCGCAGGTCGCCACCGCGGTCGCGCGCGGCGACCTGTCGGGCAAGATCACCGTGGAGGCCAAGGGCGAGGTCGCGGCCCTGGCCGACGTCATCAACACGATGGTCGACACGCTCTCGGCGTTCGCGGACGAGGTCACCCGCGTCGCCCGCGAGGTCGGCACCGAGGGCATGCTCGGCGGGCAGGCGCGGGTGCCGAACGTGGCCGGCACCTGGAAGGACCTCACCGACAACGTCAACTCGATGGCGAACAACCTCACCGGGCAGGTCCGCAACATCGCCCAGGTGACCACCGCCGTCGCCCAGGGCGACCTGACCCGCAAGATCGACGTCGACGCCCGCGGCGAGATCCTCGAGCTCAAGACCACCATCAACACGATGGTCGACCAGCTCTCGGCGTTCGCCGCGGAGGTCACCCGCGTGGCGCGCGAGGTCGGCAGCGAAGGCCGCCTCGGCGGCCAAGCCGAGGTCGAAGGCGTCTCCGGGACCTGGAAGCGGCTGACCGAGAACGTCAACGAGCTGGCCGGGAACCTCACCCGGCAGGTCCGCGCGATCGCCGAGGTGACCAGCGCGGTCGCCGAGGGCGACCTGACCCGCTCGATCACCGTCGACGCCTCCGGCGAGGTCGCCGAGCTCAAGGACAACATCAACTCGATGGTCGAGTCGCTGCGCGAAACCACGCGGGCGAACCAGGAACAGGACTGGCTCAAGTCCAACCTGGCCACCATCACCGGGCTGATGCAGGGCCGCCGCGACCTCGCCGTCGTCGCGGCCGCGGTGATGGACGAGCTCGTCCCGCTGGTCAACGCCCAGTACGGCGCGTTCTACCTGGCCGACGACACCGCCGAGGTGCCCGAGCTGCGGCTCGTCGGCGCGTACGGCCACCCGGACGACGGGGACGGCCCGGCGGTCCGGTTCCGGGTCGGGCAGTCGCTGGTCGGGCAGGCCGCCCGCAGCCGCCGGGCGATCGCGGTCGACGACGTCCCGCCCGGCTACGCCACCATCTCCTCCGGGCTCGGCCGCACCGCGCCGGCCAGCCTGATCGTGCTGCCGATCGTGGTCGAGGACCAGGTGCTCGGCGTCATCGAACTCGCCTCGGTGCACGGCTTCACGACGGTGCACCGCGCGTTCCTCGAACTGCTGATGGAGCAGATCGGCGTCAACGTCAACAGCATCGTCGCCAACGCCCGCACCGACGAACTGCTCGGCGAATCCCAGCGGCTGACCGCGGAACTGCAGGCCCGCTCGGAGGAACTCCAGGCGCGGCAGGAGGAACTCCAGTCCTCGAACGCCGAGCTGGAGGAGAAAGCGGCCCTGCTGGTCACGCAGAACCGCGACATCGAGACGAAGAACCTGGAGATCGAGCAGGCCCGGCAGGAGCTGGAGGCCCGCGCCCAGCAGCTGACGCTGGCGTCGAAGTACAAGTCGGAGTTCCTGGCCAACATGAGCCACGAGCTGCGCACCCCGCTCAACAGCCTGCTCATCCTCGCCCAGCTGCTCGCGCAGAACCCGACCCGCAACCTGACCGCGAAGCAGGTCGAATACGCGGGGATCATCCACTCCGCGGGTTCGGACCTGCTGCAGCTGATCAACGACATCCTCGACCTGTCGAAGGTCGAGGCCGGGAAGATGGACGTCACCCCGGAGCAGGTGTCGCTGCGCCAGCTCATCGACTACGTCGAGGCGACGTTCCGGCCGATGACCTCCCAGCGCAACCTGGACTTCCGGATCAGCGTCGCGCCCGGCTCGCCCCCCGAGCTGCTCACCGACGACTCGCGGCTGCGGCAGGTGCTGCGGAACCTGCTGTCCAACGCGGTCAAGTTCACCGAGGTCGGCCTGATCGAGCTGCACATCGAGCCGGTGGACCCCGAGCGGCTGCCCCGGCCGCTGCGGGTGCACGGCCCCGCCGTCGCCTTCCGGGTCACCGACACCGGCATCGGGATCGCCGAGCACCAGCTCGAATCGATCTTCGGCGCGTTCCAGCAGGCCGACGGCACGACCAGCCGCAAGTACGGCGGCACCGGGCTCGGCCTGTCCATCAGCCGCGAGATCGCGCAACTGCTCGGGGGTGTGATCACCGCCGAAAGCACCCTGGGCGAGGGCAGCACCTTCACCTTCGCGTTGCCGGTCGCGCGCCCGGACTTCGCGCCGCTGCCGGCGGGGGAGCACCCCGGCACCGTCGTCGTGACCACCGAGCCCGGTGCCCCCGCCGCGGCGTCGGGCCCGCGGGCGTACCGGCGGCTGCTGGTCGTCGAGGAACGCCAGCACGGGCTGCTGACGCTCGTCGCCGAAAGCGCGGCCGCGGATCTGTCCGACAGCCGGGACATCGGCCTCTCGCCCGCCGACGTCGAAGTCGTGACGGCGGTCGGCACGCAGGAGGCGGCCGCCGCGCTCGCCACCGACGCCTACCACTGCGTGGTGCTCGACCTGGACCTGCCGGAGCGGACCGCGTTCACCTTCCTCGACGCGATGGAGGGCGACAGCGCGCTGCGGCTGGTCCCGGTGCTCGCGCACAACAGCCGGCGGCTCGACGGCGAACTCGAACAGCTGGTGCAGTCCCGCGCGGACATGCAGTCCCTGGAAGTGCTGTCCGGACTGGACGAGCTGCGCGAGCGGATCGCGCTGCACCTGTCGGCGGAGGAGCCCGGCGCGGTGCTGCCGCTGGTCCGCCCCGACGAGCCGGCCGCGCCGGTGCGCGCGGCGGACGTCGACACGACGCTGGCCGGGCGGACGGTGCTGATCGTCGACGACGACCCGCGCAACGTCTACGCGCTGACCGGGATCCTCGAGCTGCACGGCATGCAGGTACTGCACGCCGAAGACGGCCGCAAGGGGGTCGAGACGGTGGCGTCGCACCCCGGCATCGACCTGATCCTGATGGACGTGATGATGCCGGAGATGGACGGCTACACCGCGACCGCGAAGATCCGCGCGATGCCGGAGCACGCCGGGATCCCGATCGTGGCGGTGACGGCGAAGGCGATGCCGGGCGACCGGGAGAAGAGCCTCGCCTCCGGGGCGACCGACTACGTCACGAAACCGGTGGACGCCGACGACCTGATCACCCGCATCAAGCGGCACGTGACGGCGTGATCGGCGACGAGCGGCCGGTTTCCGACGTCCCGGCCAACCTCGCGCGGCTGGCCGACACCGTCGCCCGCCTGCGCAGCGAAATCGACCACGCGCACGCCGTCGCCGACGGCCGCGCGCTGATCGAGCTCGCCAAGGGCGTGCTGATGGAACGCCTGCAGTGCGCGCCGGCCGACGCGGCGCGGCAGCTGGAGACCCTGGCCGGGCGCGCCGGGATGACGCCGCTGGAGTTCGCCGCGGACATCGTCGGCGAGGCGGCCGCGGACCGGGTGACCGAGGTGGCGCAGGAGTTCCTGGCCCGCGCCGACGACTCCGGCGACTCGGTCGCGGTTCGGCTGCGGACCGCGGAGAGCGGTGTGCTCGCGGCGGGGGACACCCAGCGCGTGGCGGAGTCCATTTTGGACCATGCGCTGCGGCCGCTGGGCGCGACCGCGGTCGCGGTGTGGCTCGCCGGGTCCGACGGGTCGCTGACGCTGGCCGGCTCCGCCGGGTTCTCGGCCGAGGAGGCGGCGCGCTGGCGGTACGTCCCGCCGGGCGTGGCGACGCCCGCCCGCACCGCGCTGCTCGAGCGCGACACCGTCTGGTGCCCGACGCTCGCCGCGGCCGGCCTGCCGTCGATCGGGCAGCACAGCTTGGCCGGGGGCGGCCGGGTGACGGTGCCGACCGGCACCGGCGGGCGCATCATCGGCGTCGTCGAGATGTGCTGGCCCGACCCGCTGCCCGCGGAACCGGGCCGGCAGCGCCGCCAGCTGGAGGCCCTGGCCGAACTGTGCGCGTACACGCTGGACACGCGGGAGCTCCCGCCGGCGGGCGACGTGCTCGGCGAGCTGGTGGACTTCATCGACGGCCTGTACGACCCGGCCGTGCTGCTGACGCCGTGCCTGGACGGCGGTGACTTCCGCATCCACCACGCGAACGTCCGGTTCGCCGACCCGGGCGGGCGGCCGCGCAGCCGGATCGTCGGCACCCGGTTGCTGGAGACGTACCCGCTGGCCGCGGAGGAAAGCGGGCTGCTCGACAAGATCCAGCGCGTCTACGCCACCGGCGAGCCGTTCCGGGCCGACAGCGTCGCGATCACCACCCTGGTCGACCAGGTGCCGCTGACCGTCCTCACCGACGTCAGCGTCACGCGCTTCGCCGGGAACGTGCTGCTGATCCTGCGCATCCAGGACGACGCGGCGAAGCTCGCGGTGCTGTTGCAGCACGCCCAGCGGCTCGGGCGGATCGGCGGCTTCGAGGAGAACGTCGTCACCAGGGCGATCACCTGGAACATCGAGCTGTTCGCGCTGTACGGCCTGCCGCCGAACGCGTCGCCTCTGTCGCTGCACAACCTGGCCGAGCACGCGCACCCCGACGACGCCGGGGCGATCGGCCGGTTCCTGCGGGCGGTGCTGCACCACAAGCGGCCGTCGTCGACGGCGTTCCGGCTGCAGCGCTCCGACGGCGTCGCCCGGCACATCCGGGTGGTCGCCGAGCCGGTCGTCGACGGTCGCGGCGAGCTGGTCGCGGTCCGCGGCGCCTACCAGGACGTTTCGTCGCAGCACTGGACCGAGGTGGCGCTGGCCGCGACGCGGGACAGGCTGGCCGAGACCGAGCAGCAGGCGATCGAGCGCAACCGGCTGGCGTTGCAGCTGCAGCACGCGATCATGCCGCCGGCCAAGGGCCCGATCGACATGCCGGGCCTGCGCGCGGCCGTCCGCTACCGGCCGGCGGAGAAGGAGCACCTGGTCGGCGGCGACTGGTACGACGCGGTCGCGTTGCCGACGGGCGAGGTCCTGCTGTGCGTCGGCGACGTCGCCGGCCACGGCATCGACGCGGCGACGGGCATGGTGAGCCTCCGCAACGCCCTGCGCGGCCTCGCGGCGACCGGCGCCGGCCCGGCCCAGTTGCTGACGTGGCTGAACCTGGTGGCCTACCATCTGACCGACCACGTGACGGCCACCGCGGTGACGGCGGTGTACGACCCGGCGCACCGCAAGCTGCGCTGGGCCCGGGCGGGCCACCTGCCCCCGATCGTCCGCCACCGCGACGGAACGGCGACGACCCTGCCCCTGATCCGCGGCTCGCTGCTGGGCGCGGTCCGCGACGTCGTGTACGAGGAGGACGAGCTCCAGCTCGCGGAGGGCGACATCCTGCTGATCTACACGGACGGCCTGATCGAGCGGCGCGACCGCCCGGTCCAGGATTCGGTGTCCCGCCTGGTCACCTTGGTCCACGGCCACGACGGCGGCCTCGAGCACCAGCTGGACAGGTTGCTGACGTACAGCACCGCGGACACCGACGACGACACCTGCGTGGTCGGCATCGAGGTCACCACCGCCTGACCCGAGATACGTCTTCAATCACGCGAGTTACGCCCCCAATCACGTGAGATACGCCTTCAATCACGCGAGTTACGCCCCCAATCACGTGAGATACGCCTTCAATTACGCCAGGCGCGTCTCTGATCACGGAGATGCCCTTTGTCGCCTTGGCATCGGCCGTGATCAGGCCCGTATCTCGCGTGACTGGGCACGTCACCCGCGTGATTGAAGGCGGAACTCGCGTGATCAGGGGCGTGACACCGGGTCAGGGGTTGATGGCCAGAACCAGGAAGCCGGCCAGCAGGACCAGGTGGACGCCGCCCTGGAGGCGGGTGGCGCGGCCGGGGACGACCGTCAGGACGCTCACCACCACCGTCAGCGCCAGCAGGACGATCTGCGTCGAACCGAGGCCGAGCAGGAGCTGGCCGGGCAGCCAGACCGACGCCAGCGCGATGGCCGGGATGGTCAGGCCGATGCTCGCGATCGCCGAGCCGTAGGCCAGGTTGAGGCTGATCTGCATCCGGTCGCGCTGGGCTGCGCGCACGGCGGCCAGGGTTTCCGGCAGGAGGACCAGCAGGGCGATCACCACGCCCACGAACGACTGCGGGAACCCGGCCGCGCGCACGCCGGCTTCGATGGCCGGGGACTCGACCTTCGCCAGGCCGACCACCGCGATCAGCGCCACGAGCAGCAGCGCCAGGCTGCCCAGGGCCGCGCGGTTGGACGGCGGTTCGGCGTGGTCGTCCTCCTTGACCGCGCCGTCGGCCGCCACCGGGAGGAAGAAGTCGCGGTGCCGGACCGTCTGCGTCAGCACGAACGTGCCGTACAGCACCAGGGAGGCCAGCGCCGCGAAGGTCAGCTGGGTGGGGGAAAACGCCGGGCCCGGCGTGCTGGAGGTGAACGCCGGGAGCACCAGGCTGAGCGTGGCCAGGGTCGCGACCGTCGCCAGTGCGGCGCCGCTGCCTTCGGAGTTGAACAGCGTCGAGCCGTACCGGCGGGCGCCGACCAGCAGGGAGATGCCGACGATGCCGTTGGTCGTGATCATCACGGCGGCGAACACCGTGTCCCGCGCGAGCGAGCCCGCTTCCGGGCCGCCCGACACCATCATCGTGACGATCAGCGCGACCTCGATGACCGTGACCGCGACCGCGAGCACCAGCGAGCCGAACGGTTCACCCACCCGGTGGGCGACGACCTCCGCGTGGTGCACCGCGGCCAGCACGGTCGCCCCGAGCGCGACGGCGACGACCCCGACGAAGACCGGGCCGAGGTCGCGGCCCCAGGTGAGCGCCAGCACGAGCACGCCGACCACCGGGGTGACGGAGGTCCAGGACAGCAGGAAGGATCTCAGCGCGGCGACCATGCCTCCACCCTGTCACACCGGCGGGGATCCCGCGGGCCCGTACGGCCCTTCTCACATCGTCCCTTGTGGACGGTCGAGGTCGGGTGCCACCAGCCGCGGGGCCGTTTCGACGACGTGCCGGCGGAAGGTTTCGCTCAGTGGTGGGAGGTTCCGGCCCGCCGCCCACGCGAGGCCGATGTCGCGGGCAGCGTCCACATCGGTCAGTTCGAGGTGCGGCGCCGGGAACGCCGCCGTGTGCGGCAGTGGCACCACGGACACGCCGAGCCCGGCGGTGACGAGGCCGCGCAGCGTCTCCACCTCGTCGCCTTCGAAGCCGATGCGCGGGACGAACCCGGCTTCGGCGCACAGCCGCTCGGTCGTCTCGCGCAGCGCGTAGCCCGGGCGCAGGAGGATGAACGTCTCGTCGGCGACGTCGGCGAGGCGCACCCGCCCTCGCCCGGCGAGCCGGTGGCGCGGCGGGACCGCGAGCCGCAGTGGTTCGACGAGCAGCCGCGACCAGTGCAGCTGGGGGTGCCCGGGGTCGCCGCTGGTGATGACCAGGTCCGCCGTGCCCTCGAGGAGCTCGGCTTCGAGGCCGGCCTCGCCGTGCTGCCGCAGCTCGAACCGGGCGCTCGGGTGCTCGCCGAGGAAGCCGCTCAGCACCGCGGGCACCAGCCAGGTGCCGAACGTGTGCAGGAATGCCAGCGGGACGACCCCGGTGTCCGGCGCGACGATCTCGCCGACTTCGCGCAGGCCCTGGTCGAGCTGGTCGAGCACGAGGTCGACGTGCCGCTTGAAGGCGTGCCCGGCCGGCGTCAGCCGCAGCACCCGTCCGGACCGGCGGAACAGGTCGGCGCCGGCGTCGCGCTCGAGCCGCCGCAGGGCCCGCGACAGCGCGGGCTGGGTGAGGTGCGCCCGCACGGCGGTCTCGGTGACGGTGGCGCCGGCCGCGACCTCCCGGAAGAGCCGCAGCGTCTGGACGTCCATGCCGACAGTGTATGGAATTTCAGCCAATCAGGCATTGGACGCATCGATCATCCGGGGCCACCCTGGAGGTATGGCTACCGTGGCAGAACAACTGGTCAGGACCCTGCGCGACGCCGGGGTCGAGCGCATCTACGGCATCGTCGGGGACAGCCTGAACCCGATCGTCGACGCGGTCCGCCGCACCGACGGCATCGAGTGGGTCCACGTCCGCCACGAGGAGACGGCCGCGTTCGCCGCCGCGGCCGAAGCGCAGGTCACCGGCAAGCTCGCCGTCTGCGCGGGCAGCTGCGGGCCGGGCAACCTGCACCTGGTCAACGGCCTGTTCGACGCCCACCGGTCGGGCGCGCCGGTGCTCGCGATCGCGTCGCACATCCCGTCGAACCAGATCGGCACCGGCTTCTTCCAGGAGACCCACCCGGATCGGCTCTTCGCCGAATGCAGCCACTTCAGCGAGGTCGTCGCGGACCCGGCGCAGCTGCCGCGGCTGCTGCGGATCGCCACGCAGGCCGCCGTCGGCCGGGGCGGCGTCGCGGTGCTGACCATCCCGGGCGACCTCGCCGACCGCAAGGCCACCGGCCCGCTGACCGAGCGCCTCCCGCTGGTGACGCCGTCGCCCGCGGTGCCGCCGGCCGAGGTCGTGCGGGAGCTGGCGGACCTGCTGAACTCCGGCGAGAAGGTGATGCTGTTCGCCGGCGCGGGCGTCCGCGGCGCGCACGAGGAGGTGATGGCGCTGGCGGAGAAGCTCGCCGCGCCGGTCGGGCACTCGCTCGGCGGCAAGGAATGGATCCAGTACGACAACCCGTTCGACGTCGGCATGAGCGGCCTGCTCGGCTACGGCGCCTGCTACGACGCGATGCACGAGGCCGACCGGATCGTGCTGCTGGGCACCGACTTCCCGTACGACAACTTCCTCCCGCAGGCGCACACGATCCAGGTCGACCACGACGCCTCGCGCCTCGGCCGCCGCACGCCGCTGGACCTGGCCGTGCACGGCGACGTGAAGGAAACGCTGCGGGCCCTGCTCCCGCTGCTGCGGCCCCGGACCGGCCGCGTGTTCCTCGACCGGATGCTGCGCGAGCACGTGCGGAAGCTGGAGAAGGTCGTCGGCGCGTACACGACGAAGATCGAGCACCGCCGCCCGATCCACCCGGAGTACGTCGCTTCGGTGCTCGACGAGGTCGCCGCGGACGACGCGGTGTTCACCGTCGACACCGGCATGGGCAACGTCTGGGCCGCGCGCTACCTGACGCCGAACGGCCGCCGCCGCGTGCTGGGTTCGTTCCGGCACGGCAGCATGGCGAACGCGCTGCCGCACGCGATCGGCGCCCAGCTGTCCCAGCCGGGCCGCCAGGTGGTGTCGCTGTCGGGCGACGGCGGGCTCGCGATGCTGATGGGCGACCTGCTGACGCTCCCGGCGTACGACGTCCCGGTGAAGGTGGTGGTGTTCAACAACGCCACGCTGGGCATGGTGAAGCTGGAGATGCTGGTCGACGGCCTCCCGGACTTCGGCACCGACCACGCTCCGGTCGACTTCGCGGCGATCGCCGCGGCCTGCGGCGTGTTCTCGGAGCGCGTCGAGGACCCGGACGACGTGCGCGGCGCGCTGGAGAAGGCGTTCGCCCACCCGGGGCCGGCGGTGGTCGAGGTGGTGACGGACCCGAACGCGCTGTCGATCCCGCCGAGGATCACGGGGGAGATGGTGCGCGGATTCGCGCTGGGCGCGACGAAGACGGTGCTCAACGGGGGTGTCGGCAAGATGGTCGACCTGGCGCGGGCCAACCTGCGCAACACCCCGCGGCCCTAGCGGTCCACTGTGGACCTTCCCGGCGCACCCCTCCTGGCTACGCACGGTGGTGATCGACCACTCGTTCGGCTGCTGGGGGAGGGGCGGGGTTGCCTCCTACCGTCGAGGGAGTGCTCGCCGTAGGCGTCGTGGGAGGTGTGACCGGCGTGCTCGTGGCCCTCCAGAGAACCGGCGAAGACCGGCCGCTCCCCCCGGCGGCGGAGCACCTGGTGGCGTTGCTGCGATCGTGGGGCCCGGGCCCGCAGCACCTGACGGGGCTGGCACTGGCGGGCATCACGCTGCAGAGCCGGCTCGGCCCGCGGCGGGTGGACGCCCTGGTGTTCACCCGCAGCGGAGTGGTGGTGATCGCGGCCCACGAGCCGGGGCCGGCGGAGTGGCCAGGCCCGGGAGACCGCACCGGAGCCGCGGTGGCGGCGGCGCGGGGCGCCCTGGCCGGCCACGAAGGCGGCCGGCACGTGACGGGCCTGGTCGCGGTCGTCCCGCCGGCGGAACCGCGGGCTGCGGGCGAGCCGGAGTTGCGGCTGGGCGAGTGGGCGGCGGTCCGGCAGGCGAGCGGACCCGAGCCGGCCGCCGGGGACGGGGCGATGGCTGTCCCGCCCGAGCGGGACAGCCGCGCACGGGAAGCCGAACGACCGAACGCCGCCCCTCCCGACCTCCGCTGGCCCGAGCCGTACCCGGTGCCCAACGTCGCCGTCGTGCTCGCCGAGCCTCGGGGCCTGCGGCGGATCATCGCCCAGCACAACCGGTGGCGGACCGTCTGGTCGGCCGACGACGTCCTCGACGCCTGTTACGCCCTTTCCCTCGCACACCTCGCCCCGCCGCGGGCCGCACTCATCGCCGACGGGTTCCCCGCCCGCCTTCCCGTTCTCGACCGGCTTCCGGACCTGCCCGCCGTCATCCCCGTGCCGCCCGAACCGCCGCCGGTGGCCGAGGACGACCTCGATGCGTGGACCCCGCCCGTGCGGGTCAGCGTCTTCCCGCGGCAGCGGCCGATCCGGGACGTCCCCTGGGGCCTGCTCTTCGTGCTCACCGTGCTCGTCGTGGTCGGGGTGGTGGCCGCCGTCTTCGTCGCTCGGGTCTTCCACGGATCTTGACCCGTTCGGATCGCGCCAACTAGGCCATCTGCACCGTTTCCCCCTCGCACCCGCTGGGCACCTCCCGGTAGCTGTGAAAGGGGTTCACGATGCCGCGCACCCGAGCGCTTGTCCTTCTCGCCGTCCTCGCCGGTTCGTCGCTCACCGGCTGCAAGCTCGCCGACGAGCTGGCCTCCGGCGCCGGTCCGGTCACCCAGGCGCCCGGCACGGTCGCCGCCCCGCGGATCGCCCCCGCCGAGGCGCGCACCGAGCTGGCCGCCCTGAAGGTCGCCGTGCGCGGAACCATGGACGGCTACAGCCGGGACGAGTTCCCGCACTGGGACAAGGTCGACGCGAACTGCGACGTCCGGGAGCAGGTCCTCAAACGGGACGGCAAGGACGTCAAGACCGACGCGCAGTGCGCCGCGAAGTCCGGCACCTGGGTCAGCCCCTACGACGGCGAGACCTGGCACAAGGCGTCCGATCTGGACATCGACCACATGGTCCCGCTCGGGCAGGCCTGGATCAGCGGCGCCAAGAGCTGGACGCGGGAGCGGCGCGAGCAGTTCGCGAACGACCTCGTCCGCCCGCAGCTGAAAGCGGTCACCGACAACCTCAACGAGCAGAAGAGCGACAAGGCCCCGGACGCCTGGAAGCCGCCGCTCGTGTCCTACTGGTGCGCCTACGCCACCGACTGGATCGTCGTGAAGCGCAACTACGGCCTGACCATCACGGTCCCGGAGCAGAAGGCGCTGGAGACCATGCTGGACCACTGTTAGAACGACCGGGCCGCCGCCACCGCCTGGTCCGCATAGGACTGTCCGAAGAGGACGGTGTGGACCAGCAGCGGGAACAGCTGGTGCAGCCCGATCCGGTCGCGCCAGCCGGTCGCCAGGGGCGCCGCCTCGGCGTAAGCGGCGACGACGCGGTCGAGGTGCGGGCAGCCGAACAGGTGCAGCATCGCGAGGTCCGTCTCGCGGTGCCCGCCGTGGGCGGCCGGGTCGATCAGCCACGCCTCGCGCCCGTCCCACAGCACGTTGCCGTTCCAGAGGTCGCCGTGCAGCCGCGCGGGCGGCTCGGCCGACGCCGGGAGCCGCCCGCAGGCCCGCTCGAACAACGCCGCTTCGGACGCACCGAACGTCCCCGCGTCCATCGCCAGCCGAACGTAGGGCAGCACCCGGTCCGCCGCGTACCAGGACACCCAGTCCTCCGCCGGGACGTTGGCCATCGGTGCCCGGCCGATCCACGCGTCCGCCGGGCCGTCGGGCGGCGGTGCGCCGAACGCCGGCGCGCCCGCGGCGTGCAACCCGGCCAGCCCCGCGGCCGAAGCGTTCCGCCGCCGCGGCCGACGGGCGTCCGGCGGGGACCCGGTCGATGACGAGCCGGTCCTGGTCGTGGCTGCGCACGACGGGCACCGGCACCGTGCCCGCCGCGGCCAGCCAGCGCAGGCCCGCCACCTCGGCGGCCGTCGCGCCGGGTGCGTGGCCTCGCTTGACGAACACCTCGCCGGAGTCGGTCATGTCCGGCACGGTACCGGCGCGCTACGGTGGTCGCCGGAGACAGGGGGACAGACGGTGGCGGTGCCGGTCAAGAAGTTCGAACAGCTGCTCGGGACGCTGGCGGAGGTCCAGCGCTCGGAAGCGCGCGACTACTCGTCGTTCAGCGTGCGCGGCAAGCGGTTCGGCTACTTCTGGCCGCGGACCCGGACCGTCGGCCTCAAGCAGACCGTCTCCGAGCAGCTGGCGCTGGTCTCGGAGCGCCCGGACGTCTTCGAGGTCCAGTTCACCGCCGGCGGCTTCGGCTGGGTGGTCGTCTACCTGGACGGCGTCGACGCCGACGAACTCGCCGAGCTCCTCTACGAGGCCTGGCGGCTCTCGGCCCCGGAGGAGCTCGCCGCGGAGGTGCCCTTCACCAGGATCGCCCGCGCGTAGAGCAGGTCGAACCCCTGCCGCTGCACGTTCTGGTGGGACTTCGACCCGGGCTGCGTGGTGACGACGGCGAGGTCGCACCCGGCCTCGGCGGCCGCCGCGAGCCGGGCCCGCAGCAACGCCGTCTGCACCCCGCGACGCCGGTGCGCCGGCAGCGTCGCCGCGCCGCTGAACTGCGCGATCCCGTCGGTGACGCGGAAGCTCGCGCCCCCGGCGAACTCGCCGTCCCGGGTCGCCAGGTAGCGCCGCACCCCGGCCATGTCCCGCAGGGCGTTCACGAGCAGGTCGTGGGGGAAGTCCTCGTGCGCGGGCAAGCCTTGTCCGTCGTCCACGGCGGACGCTTCGGCCACCGCGGACAGCCAGGTCTCGAGCTCGTCGTCGCGGCAGGCCCGGACGTCGCCGGGAAACCCGGTGTCGCCGATCCGCCGCCCGAGCACGTTCTCGTACGACTCCAGGCGGTAGCCACGCGCGGTCAGCATCGCCCCGACCGCCGAGTCGGCGAGCTGCGAAAGCTCGACCTGCACCGGCACGCCCCGTTCGGCGAACGCCGCCTCGATCTCCGCGAGCGCGGCGGGATCGGGCAGCCCGGCGAAGCCGAGCCCGGCGACCTTGGTGAACGGCGACCCGGCTTCGGCGAAGGTCGCGACACCCCCGGCGAGCGGGCGCGTGAAGCCGCGGCCGTCCCCGAGCCGGGCGCGGGCGGCGTCGCAACAGGCGGCGACGAACCGCACCTCCGCACGTTCGATGCGCGCCGCCATGCCGACATCACAGAAGAGCCGTTCCCCGTCCACGTCCCCACAGTGGCGGACGCGGACGGGGAACTCCAACCGGTTTTTCAGCCCTCGACGCGGTGCGAAGCCCAGAACGACGTCAGGTCGGTCGACCCGGCCGCCGCCTGTGCCGCGGCCTTGAACTCCGCCGTCGTCGACACGCCGTACCAGTGCGACTGCGCGTACGACTTGAGCAGGTTCGCCATCGCCGTGTCGCCGATCAGCCGCCGCAGGTCGTGCAGGGTGCACTTGCCGTAGTTGTAGACGACCGTGGAGTACCGGGACGAATGCGCGTCCCAATAGGCCATCGAGTTGGTCAGCTTCTCCGCGCTCGACTGCCAGGTGATGCCGCAGCCGCTGCCGGTGATCCCGCGGTAGAGGTCGGTGGCGTAGTCGGTGAAGCTCTCGTCCAGCCACGGCGAGGTGTACTCGTCGTCGCCGACGATCCCGTAGAACCACTGGTGCGCGAGCTCGTGCGGCAGGGCCACGTTCGACACCAGGTCCATCACGAAGCCCGGGTACTCCATGCCGCCGAACCAGAAGTTGTTGTCCAGCACCACGTCGACCTCACCGTACGGGTAGTCGCCGAAGCGGCCCGAGTGGACGTCGATGGCGTCGGCGGCCAGCGATAACATCGAGTTGGCGCTGCTGGTGGAGATCCCGCTGACCGAGTAGACGTTGACCCGCACGCCCTTGCCGGACGTCGTGGTGATCTTCGCGAACGGCCCGGCGGCCCACGCGAAGTCCCGCACCTTCGGAGCCACCGCGTGCGTGGTGGTCGTGGTGCCGCTGGTCGTCTCGGTCGAGGTGCCGGTGGCCGGGGTCAGCAGCGACGTCGGGTGCACGAGGGTGACGTCGAAGTCGCTGATCACCGTGTAGAACGACTCGCCGTTGTTCGTGTACGGGTCGAGGTGCCAGCCCGCGCCGTCGCGGACGGCGAGCACCGGCAGCGCGTTGCCGATCATATTGAACGCGCCGTCGTGGCCGAACCGGTCGGCGCCGCTGGGCACGACGATCTTCAGGTCGAACCCGATGGTCGCGGACTGGCCCTGGGCCAGGGGCGCGGGCAGCGTGATCTTCAGGGCCGTGCAGTTCACGCTCAGCGCGGACGCCGTGCCGCCGGTGACGTTGGTGACCGTGATCGGCGTCGTCGGGCAGGCGCCGTGGTAGTTGTCCCAGAGCCGCAGGTACACCTCGGGCAGCGCGGTCGCGGAGCCGTTCGTGAAGCTGACGCTCTGGTGCCCGGTCCACGTGTCGCCCGCGGTGTTCGACGTCAGGTTCACCGTGTACGCCGGATTGACCGGCGTGCGCGTCGAGTCCGCGGGAGCGGCCGAGATCGTCCAGCTGAAGGTGGTGCTGCCGCTGTTGCCGGCCGGGTCCTTCGCCGTCACGGTCACCGAGGACGTGCCCGCGGTCGCCGGCGTGCCGGTGATCTTGCCGGTGCTCGCGCCGATCGCGAGGCCGGCGGGCAGGCCGGTGGCGCTGTAGGTGAGCGCGTCACCCTGCGGGTCGCTCGCCTGGATCTGGAGCGACGCGGCCTGGCCGACGGCGCCGGTCTGGGCGCCCGGCGAGGTGACGACCGGCGACTGCGCGGACCCGGTGGTGGTCAGCGCGAAGTCGTCGAGGACGAAGTTGGTGGCCAGGCTGGAGTCCTCGGTGCCGGTGAGCTTCAGCGTCACCGTCTGGCCGAGGTAGCGGGAGACGTCCACGGTGCGCTGGACGTAGCCGGTGTTCTTGTCCAGGTTCGAATAGGTGGCCAGGGTGTCGGTCCCCGCCTGCACCACCAGCCTGTCGTACTTCGTGCTGGTGGTCGTCTCCTTGGTGTCGATGTGCTGCCACCACGAGAGCGTCGCCGACGCGCAGCCGGCGGGCAGCGTCAGCGACTGGGACAGGGTGTCGGTGTGCGTGCTGCCGGTGCCGTCCAGGCGGGCGAGCACCGTGCCGCCGTGCGCGGGTTGCGCGGTGGTGGCCGCGGTGATGACGCCGCTGGTCTGGGTCCACGGCGTGGTGCCGCTTTCGAACCCGCCGTTGCCGACGATCTGGTCGCCGCAGACCGCGGCGGCCTCGGCCGGCGTGGCGACGGCGACGGTGCCCAGCAGGCCGATGGCCACGCCGAGCACGGCAGGAAGCACCCTCGATCTCATGGAGGTCGTCCTTTCCCGGCTCCGCCCGTGGGAGCCAGGAGAAGCGTCCTCTGCGCCCCGGATGGGCGGAACCCGCCAAGAGTCGGGTTCCGTGCCGCTTTCGTCGTGTATGCACGGCAACGTCCGGGTGTACGGATCTTGTACGCCGCATTGCGAGCTTGGGGGCATCCGACCGGGAGGAAGACATGACCCCCAAGTTCAAGGCGCTCACCGTCGCCGTCGGCGCGCTGCTCGCGCTGGCCGGCAGCGGGATCGCCCAGGCCGCGCCGACGGCGGCCGCCGAGGCGACCGGCATGGAAGCGATCTTCAACAACCCGCCCGAGAACGGCGATCGCGACCACTCCATCGAGACGCGGCTGGTCCAGCTGACCAACGGCACCCCGGCCGGTGCCGAGATCCACATCTCCCTCTTCAGCTGGACGCGGCCGGCGCTGGCCGAGGCGGTGAAGGCGGCGCAGGCCCGCGGCGTCAAGGTGCGGATCGCGCTCGACGGCGCCGCGGACGACGACCCGGCGAACACCGCGATGCCGATCCTCAAGTCCGCCGGGCTCACCCAGCTCGTCTTCTGCGGCACCGGCGGCGACAACACCGGGTGCATCGCCCACGACGGCAGCCCGCACTCGATCAACCACGACAAGCTGTGGATGTTCTCCGAGACCGAGGGCAAGAAGGACGTCGTCGTCATCGGCTCGTACAACCTGACCACGGTGCAGGGCAACATGTTCAACAACGCTCTGCTGACGTACGGCGACCCCGATCTGTACGGCTTCTACCTCGGCCACATGCAGAAGATGCTGGCGCAGAAGAAGAACAACGACTACTTCGACGACGCCGGCTACCACAAGACGCTGACCACGATGGTCACCAGCTACCTCTCGCCGCGCGCGGACTCCCGTGGTGGCGCCTCCGAGGAGTTCGCCACCGACACGTGGGCGCAGCTGCTGAAGTACATCACCAAGTACGAAGCCGGCTGCTCGCTCAACGTCGTGCAGGCCAACATCGCCGACTCGCGCACCCCGGTCGTCACCGAGCTGGCGCGCATCGCGAAGCTGGGCTGCAAGGTCCGGATCGTCTACGACGACCTGGGCACCGCGGCACTGGCCGCGCTCAAGGGCAAGGCGAACATCACGCTCAAGAAATTCAGCACGACCGTGAACGACCGCGAGATCACCGTGCATTCGAAGTACATGCTCTACACGGGCAACTACAGCGAGAAGAGCGGCCGGCAGCTCGTTTTCACCGGCTCGCACAACATCTCCGGCGCGGCCCTGCGCGACAACGACGAAATCCTGATCAAGGTCGAGAACGCGGCGATCAGCGCGGCCTACCAGGACAACTTCGGCACCATCCTGGCCCGCGCGAAGTGCACGGCCCCGGCTACCTGCTGAGCACGCGGGCGGCTCGCGTTTCCAGGGGCCGGTAGCCGGCCTGGGTGGCGAGCTTGATCGCCGCTTCGCCGTGGGTGTGCGCCACTTCGGTGTCACCCACGGCGAACGCCGCTTCGGCGAGGCCGGTCAGCGCTGCGGCTTCGCACCACGTGAAGCTCGTTTCGCGGGCGACGTCCAATGCTGCCGTCAGATGCTTCACCGCTTCAGCGGGGCGGTCGAGCCGGAGGCACGTTTCGCCGAGCGCGGCCAGCGCGGACGCTTCGGTGCCGCGGTCGCCGATGCGGCGGGTCAGCTCGACGGCGTCGGCCGCGTCCGTCAGGGCCCGGGTGGCGTCGCCCGCCCGGGCCTCCATGACCGCCCGGCCGGACAGCGCCGCCGCTTCGCCGTACTGGTAGCCGAGTTCCCGGTTGGCGGTGAGGGCTCGCTCGTAGAATTCGGCCGCGACGGCGTGGCCGAGGTCGCGGTGGACGTGCCCGAGGTCGACCAGCAGCACGGCGACGCTGAACCGCGCGTCGTCGCGTTCGGCGATCTCGAGGGCACGGGCGAAGTGGCCGAGCGCGGCGTCGAAGTCGCCGACCTGCCCGCAGGCGAACCCGAGGTTGGCCAGCGCCATCGTGATGCCCGGCATGGCCGTTTCTTCGCACAGCCGCAACGCTTCCAGGCCGCACGCGATCGCCTCGTGCGCGTCGCCGAGGCGCTGGAGCACGGCGCTGAGGTTGTTGAGGGCGGCAGCGCGCCCCGGCGGCCAGTCCGCTGCCAGCCCGTCGGACAGGACCGTCGTCAGGTGCGCGCGGGCGTCGGCGTAGCGGCCGCTGTTGACCCCGGCGAGCGCGATGGACAGCCGCATCGCCGCCTGCGCCTGCCGGTCGCCGTCGGCCTGGGCGGCGGTCAACGCCGTCGTGGCCGTCTCGATCCATTCCGCGTGGTGGCCGCGGTGGTGGAAGAAGGCCCGGAGCGCGTCGGCCAGGTGCCAGGCGTACTCGCGCGGGCCGTGTGCCGCCGCGTGCTCGACGGCGGCGGCGAGGTTCGGCCACTCCGTGTCCAGCCAGGCCAGCGCGTCTTCGGTGCCCTCGAACGCCGGTTCCGGATCGGGCCGGGGGAGCCGGAGGAAGTGGGGGATCAGCAGGCGGCCCGCGGCGTCGGCGGTGGCCAGGTAGTGCTCGAACAGCCGCCGCCGGGCCGCGTCCGCGTCGGTGGCGGTGTCGTCGGCCGCGACCCGCCCGCCCGCGTAGCTGCGCAGCAGGTCGTGGAAGCGGTAGCGGCCGGGTAAGTGCCGTTCGACGAGGTTGGCCGCGGCGAGGGCCTTGAGTTGCCGGCCGGCGTGTCCTTCGGTGACGGCGGCGAGCCGCGCGGCGACCGGTGCGGTGAACGTCTGGCCCGGCACGAGGGCGAGCCGCCGGAACAGGAGGCGGTGCCCGGCGGGCAAGGCCCGGTAGGACACGGAGAACGCCGTTGTGACCGCGCTTTCCTCGGCGCCGTCGACGCTCAGGCCGGCCAGGGGGTCGCCGTCGGCGAGTTCGCGGGCCAGCTCGGCGATACCCGAGACCTCGCCGAGGTTCGCCGCGGCCAGCCGGAGGGCGAGGGGCAGGTGCCCGCACAGCCGGGCCAGTTCCGCCGCCGCGGCCGGTTCGGCGGCGACCGCGGGTGGCCCGAGCACGGTTTCCAGCAGCTGCCGGGAATCCTCGGCCGGTAGCACGGAGAGCGGGACGGCTCGCGCGCCGGTGCGCGCGATGAGGTCGCCGAGCCGCTGGCGGCTGGTGATCAGCACCGTGCCGGACGGCGGCAGCAGCGGTGTCACCTGGGCGCTGTCGCGGGCGTTGTCGAGCAGGACGAGGACCTGCCGGTCGGCCAGCAGGGAACGCCAGAGCGCCGTGCGGCCGTCCGGGTCCGGCGGGATGGCCCGCGGGTCGGTGCCCAGCGCCCGCAGCAGCTGCGCGGCCGCGACGGCCGGGGTGAGCGGCTCGTGGTCGGGGTCGAATCCGCGCAGGTCGAGGTAGAGCTGGCCGTCACCGAAGCGGTCGCGGACGCGGTGTGCCCAGCGGACGGCGAGGGCGGTTTTGCCGACGCCGGCGGTGCCGGTGACCACGCGGATGTCGGCGCCGGGGCCGGGCTCGGCCGGTTCGTCGAGCCGGGCGAGCTCGGCGGCGCGGCCGGTGAAGCCGCGGACGTCGTGGGGCAGCTGGGCCGGGCGGACCGGTTCGGGTGCCGGCTCCGGCGCGGCGTCGAGGGCCGGGTCGGCGGCGAGGATCGCGGCTTCGAGACGGGTCAGCTCGGGGGAGGGGTCGAGGCCGAGTTCGGTGACGAGCCGGGCGCGCAGGCTGCGGAAGGCGGCGAGGGCGTCGTCGGTGCGGCCCTCGCGGTGCAGGGCGAGCATGAGCTGGCCGACGAACCGCTGCCGCAGCGGGTGCGCGGCGACCAGCGTGGTCAGTTCGGCGAGCACGTCGCGCCCGCGGCCGAGCCGCAGCTGCGCGTCGATGCGGTCTTCCAGCGCGCTCCAGCGGGCTTCGGTCAACCCGGCGAGCAGCAGCTCGGCGACTGCGCCCGACGCGGCCCCGGCGAGCGCGTCACCCCGCCAGAGGGCGAGGGCCTCGTCGAACAGTTCGACGGCGGTCTCGTCGGCCGCCGCGCGGGCCCGGTGGGTGAGGGCGGTGAAGCGGTGGGCGTCGACGGTGTCCGGGTCGGCACGCAGGACGTACCCGTGGTCTTCGGTGACGAGCTCGGGGCCGCCGGTGGCGCGGAACACCGCGCGCAGGCGGGAGATCAGCGCCTGGACGGTGCCACGCGCGCTGGCCGGGGGATCGTCGGGCCAGAGCCGGTCGACGAGGCTTTCGACGGTGACCGGCCGCGGCGTCTCGAGCAGCAGGACGGCGAGGACCAGGCGCTGCTTGCGGGAGCCGAGATCGACCGGGTCGCCGTCCGCCGTCGCCTCGACGGCGCCGAGGAGGCGGAACTCCACCCGGTCACCTCCACTCACCTGATCGGGGGTGCAAGCGTACTGCAAGCGTGGTGCAGGCCCGGTCCGCCATCCTGGCGGGGCCGCAGGACATGCTCCCGACGATGTCCACGGCCGGCTCGGGCGCCGGGGAACCGGCGGATTCGGCTGTCGTCGTCCCACGGGCGGCACGAGCTGGGGGTAGGACCACCACGGCGATCCCTCCACGGTCGCCGTGGTGGCCCTTTGTCCGTTCGCTGCCCGGGGCAGCGGCCGCCCGATGCGGTAGCTCCGGTGGCGGCCCGCGTGCTCCCGACGCAGAATGCGCGCATGCAGCCGACGGTCGTCCGGGTGGCGCGCCTGGCCGACCCGGCCGGGCCCGCCGACGGCGTCCGCGTGCTCGTCGAACGGCTCTGGCCCCGCGGCACGGCCCGGACGGCGGTGGTCCTCGACGGCTGGTACCGCGGCCTGGCCCCGTCCGACGAGCTGCGCACCTGGTACGGCCACGATCCCGAGCGGTTCGCGGAGTTCGCCGAGCGTTACCGGGCAGAGCTGCGCGAGCCCGATCGGGTGGCGGCCTTGGATCGCCTCCGCGCGTTGGCCGGCGACGGCCCGGTGACCCTGCTGACGGCGAGCGGGTCCCCCTCGATCAGCCAGGCCGCCGTGCTGGCGGCGGTGCTCACCGGCGAGTGAGCCGTGTCGTCCGTCGGGGGACAGCCTCAGGGGCGCGTTCCGGTGGTCGCCACGCGGACCGTCGCCGTGGCCGAGCCGAGCTTCTCGTGGCGGGCCGTCAACGCGAGCGTCCCCGGCTGTCCCGCGAACGGCCGCAGCCACACCGCGGCCGCTCCGCCCGTCGCCCCGAGGTCGAGCTCCGGATCGCCGACCAGCTCACCCGGGCCGGTCAGCGTCAGCCGCACCCGGCCGGTCGTCCCCGCGCGCACGGTCCCGAAGCGGTCCACCGCCGCCACCACCACGCGGGTGGCGTCACTGCCGTCCGCGCGCAGCTCCGGATCGTCGGGCACGCAGCTGAGCACGTCCGACCCGCGATCCCCGCTGAACCGGCGGCTGAGGACCAGCCGCTCACCGACGTAGCCGTCGATGCGCAGCTGCGGCCGCCGTCCCTTCGGTACCACCAGGTCGACGGCGAACGGCGGGTACCGCAGGTGCGGGAACTCCGCGCGCCGGCTGCGGGCCGCGCCCACCGGCCGGTCGTCGAGGAACAGCAGCAGGCGGTCGCAGTTGGACCAGATCGTCACCCCCGCCCCGGGCCCGGCCGGCTGGGCCGTGAAGTCCCACGCGAAACCGGGTTCGACGACGGCGCGCACCCGCGGGTCGCCCTGCGAGGCGTAGAAGGCCGCGGCCGGCTTGGGAATCCGGAAGATGTCGGACACCCCGGCGTACTTCACCCCGTCGACCGACCGCTGCCAGGCCGACGGGTAGTCGAACGCGCACCAGGCGAGCAGCCCGCAGTAGCGGTCGTCGGCGGCGGCGAGGTCGTGGGCCTTCGCGTGCAGTTCCGCCTGCTGCCGGGCCGCCGGGAAGTCGCTGCGCCGGTAGGCCCGGGCCCCGGCGAGCGTGCCGATCGACTCCGTCACCAGGTACGGCACCCCCGGCCGCGGCGGGCGCAGCCGGAACGGCGCCCCGCGCCGGGCGGTGTAGTCGTTGTAGGCCAGGATTTCGACGTCGCTGCCGGCGAACCGCCCGAGCGTGGTGCTGGCCAGCGCGCCGCTCGTCGGCCGGGACGGGTCGAGCTGCCGCGCGACCCGGCCGGTCCGCTGGTACATCGCGGTCGTGCCGTTCGCCTCGTTCACCCGCGTGCCCCACACGATGACGCTCGGGTGGTTGCGGTCGCGCACGACCATGCCTTCGACGTCCGCCAGGTTCCGCCGCTGCCAGGCGTCGTCCCCGACGTGGCCCCAGCCCGGGATCTCCTCCCAGACCAGCAGGCCGAGCTCGTCGCAGGCGTCGAGGAACGCGCTCGACTGCGGGTAGTGCGAGCAGCGGACCATCGTGCAGTTCAGTTCGCGGCGCAGGATCTCGGCGTCCCGGCGCTGCACGCGGTCCGGCATCGCACCGCCGGCGAAGGGGTACCACTGGTGGCGGTTGAGGCCGAACAGCTTGAGCCGCCGTCCGTTGAGGAAGAAGCCCTCGGTGGTGAACCGCGCGTCGCGGAAGCCGGTGCGCACGACCCGCTGGTCGAGGGCGCGCTTTCCGGACTGGACCGTCACCACGACGTCGCACAGGGCGGGATCCTCGACGTCCCAGAGCCGCACCGCCTCGAGCCCGCCGACGTCGAACTCGACCGTCGTCCCGCGGACCGCCGCGGAAGCGGTGGCGAGTTCGCGGCCCGCTTGCCGCACCGACGCGGTCACCTGCCCCACGACCGGCGCGTCGAGCGTGCACGTCAGGTGCAGCGACCGGCCGGGGGAGAGCACGTCGACGGGCCGGGCGAAGACGTCGGCCAGCCGGATCCGCGGCACCTCGCCGACCGTGGCCGGGCGGTAGATCCCGGCCGGCTGGTAGAAGTCGATCACCGACGGCCCGCCGCGCGGCAGGTTCGGCGGCACGTCCAGCGCCCACCGCCCGTCGACGACCACGGCGAGCACGTTGTCCCCGGTCACGACGTCCGGCAGGGCCACCTCGAAGGGCAGGTAGCCGCCTTCGTGGGTGGCGACGAGCCGGCCGTTGAGGTGCACCTCGGCGTTCGTCATGACGCCGTCGAAGCGGGCGGTGTGGCGGCCGGTCGCGGAGCCGGTGAAGTGCTTGCGGTAGACCCACCGGTCCTGCCAGGACGCCGGATCCCACCCGGTCCACGAAAGCGGCGTCACGCAGTGGGGGAGCTGCACCGGCGAAAGGTCGATCTCGTCGAAGCCGAGCTCGGTGCAGCCGTCGTCGTACCGCCCGAACAGCCAGAAATCCCCCAGCCGCACGCTGTCCGGCCCGGACGCGGCATGCCCGGCCGACCCGGCGACAACGCCGAGCAACGCGGCACCACCGGCGGCGAGGAACCCACGCCGGGACAGCCGTGGCGGCGAGCCGGCCAGCTCGGTATCGGACACAGACGACCTCCGTGCTCGGGCTCCCCTGGGGTATCGCTTGTGGCCGGTAAGACGTCACAAACGATCAGCGGGTTGCTCAGCGCAGGGTCGAGGCGCGGACCACCAGCTCCGGGGTGAACACGACTTTCCGGTGTTCGTGGCCGGTTTCGGACGACTCCGCGAGCAGCAGCTCCACGGCCGTGCGGCCCAGGCGCCGCCTCGGCTGGCGGACCGAGGTCAACGGGACCGCGGCCGCCGCCGCGAACTCGATGTCGTCGTAGCCCACGATCGCCAGGTCGTGCGGGACGCTCATGCGGAGGTTCGCGCACGTCTGGAGCAGGCCGAGGGCGACCAGGTCGTTCGCGCAGAACGCCGCGGTCGGGCGGACCGACGCCGGGAGGCCCGCCAGGCGCTCGCCCGCGCCTCGGCCGTCCGCCACCGTCAGGGCCGTCGTCGTCAGGTCGACCAGGTGGTCCGGGCCGAGGCCGGCCGCCTCCAACGCGCGCAACGCGCCCTTCCGGCGGTCGCGGACCTGGCCGACCGACGTGTGGTTGCCGATGAAGGCGATCCGCTCGTGGCCCTGCTCGAGCAGGTGGCGCACGGCGATCTCGCCGCCGTAGACGTCGTCGACCGCGACCGAGCAGTGCGTCGTGCCTTCCGGCGTGCGGTCGACGACGACCACCGGCGTGCCGCGGCGCGCGATCTCGCCCAGCAGCGGGGCGTCCGGGTCGACCGGCGTGATGAGGACACCCTGGACGCGCTGCTGTTCCAGGCGCCCGAGGTAGGCCGCCTCCCGCGACGGCTGGTGCGCGCTGTTGCACAGGAAGAGGGACAGGTCGCCCTCGCCCGCAGCGTCTGCTGCGTCTTCCATGCCGGCCGCGACGTCGGTGAAGAACGGGTTGCTGCCGTCGAGCATCACGTAGGCCAGCACCCGGCTGCGCCCGGCCCGCAGCTGCCGCGCGGATTCGTTGCGCACGAAGCGGAGCTCGGCCATCGCGGCCTCGACCCGGGCCCGGGTCGCCGGGCTGACCCGGTCGGGCCGGTTGAGCACATTGGACACCGTGCCGAGGGACACGCCGGCGGCTGCCGCGACTTCCTTCATGCCCGCCGCGCGGGGCTCGGCACCGGGCTCCCTGACCACCATCGCAACCCCCTCTTTGAAACGTAACATCACCGCGAAGGGCCTGGTGCAGACACGTTTGGCCACGCCTTCGCCGATGCATTGACTTCTCGTTCCGTCGCATAGTAGCTTCACCGCACCAGATTTGTGAAACCTTTCAATCCGGAGGTCGCGATGACGCGGCAGGACCCGGGCCGGGTGCCTCTGCTGGAGGTGCGCGGCGTGACGAAATCATTCGGCGCGGTCGCGGCCGTCGCCGGCGTGAGCTTCGGGCTGCACGCCGGGGAGGCCCACGCGCTGGTCGGGGAGAACGGCGCCGGCAAATCCACGATCGTCAAGATGCTGGCCGGGGTGCACAAGCCCGACGACGGCACGCTGCTGCTCGACGGCGAGCCGGTCGGGTTCGGCTCGCCCGCCGACGCGAAGGCGGCCGGCATCGCGGTCATCTACCAGGAGCCCACCCTGTTCCCGGACCTGAGCGTCGAGGAGAACATCGTGATGGGCCGCCACCCGCGCAAGAGCCTCGGCCGGATCGACCGGGCGGCGATCCGCGCCGAGGCCGAGCGCCTGTTCGCCCGGCTCGGCGTCCGGATCGACCCCGCCCGGCCCGCCCGGGGGCTGTCGATCGCCGACCAGCAGATCGTCGAGATCGCCAAGGCGCTCGGCGCCGACGCCCGCGTGCTGGTGATGGACGAGCCGACCGCCGCGCTGACCCGGGTCGAGGTCGAGCGGCTCTTCGGCGTCGCCCGGACGCTGCGCCAGGAAGGCGCGGCGATCATGTTCATCTCCCACCGCTTCGAGGAGATCACCGAACTCTGCCAGCGCGTGACGATCATGCGCGACGGCAGGCACGTCTCCACCGACCCCCTGGAGGACGTCACCGTCGAGGAGATGGTGAAACGCATGGTCGGCCGCGACCTCGACGCGCTGTTCCCCAAACAGGACGTCGAACCCGGCGCGGTCGTGCTGGAGGTCGAGGGCCTGGCCCGCGAGGGCGTGTTCCGCGACATCTCCTTCTCGGTGCGCGCCGGGGAAATCGTCGCGTTCGCCGGGCTGGTCGGCTCCGGCCGCTCGGAGGTCGTCCAGGCCGTCTTCGGCGTCGACGAACGGGACGCCGGAGTCGTGACGGTGAGCGGCAAGAAGCTCAAACCGCACTCGTCGCGGGCCGCGATGGCCGCCGGGATGGCCCTCGTCCCCGAGGACCGGCGTCAGCAGGGCCTGATCATGGACCTGTCGATCGAGCGGAACGTGACGCTGCCGCGCTCGCGCGCCCTCTCCAAGCTCGGCTTCCTCACCGGCGCGAGCGAACGCCGGGAAGCCCGGCGCTGGACCGAACGCCTGCGCACCAAGTACCGGAGGCTCGGCGACCCCGTCGGGACGCTCTCGGGCGGCAACCAGCAGAAGGTCGTGCTGGCCAAGTGGCTGGCGATGGCGCCGAAGGTGCTGATCGTGGACGAGCCGACGCGCGGGATCGACGTCGGTACCAAGGCCGAGGTCCACCGGCTGATGTCCGCGCTGGCCGCCGAGGGCGTCGCGGTCGTCATGGTGTCGTCGGAACTGCCGGAGGTGCTGGGCATGGCCGACCGCGTGCTGGTGATGCGGGAAGGCCGGCTCGTGGCCGAGCTCCCGCGCGCCGAGGCGACCGAAGATTCGGTCATGTTCGCCGCGATGGGCCAGGGGGCCGCCGCATGACCGTCACCGAGGAGGCCCGCGTGACGAAGGAACCGGCCGTCCACTCGCGGCGGTCGTGGACCGCGAACGTGCTGAAGGCCCGGGAATCCGGCATCGTCCTCGCCCTGATCGTGCTGGTCGCGTTCACCGCGACGCAGAACTCCCGGTTCCTGTCCGGGCAGAGCATCCGCGACATCCTGCTCGGCACGGCCATCCTGGCGGTGCTCGCCGTCGGGCAGGCGATCGTGATGATCACCCGCAACATCGACCTGTCGGTCGGCTCGGTGCTCGGCCTGGCGGCGTTCGCCGTCGGCACGCTGATGAGGGACAACCCCGGGCTGCCGGTGCTCGTCGCGATCCTCGCCGGGCTCGGCGTCGGCGCGGTGTGCGGGCTGGTCAACGGCGCCCTGGTGCGCTTCGGCCAGGTGCCCGCGCTGGTCGTCACCCTCGGCACGCTCTACGCCTACCGCGGGGTCAGCTACTTCTGGGCCGGCGGCCGGCAGATCAACGCCGACAAGCTGCCCGCGCCTTTCCTGGACTTCGGTACGGCGTCGATCCTCGGCGTGCCGTGGCTGGTCCTGATCGCGGTGCTGGTCCTGGTCGCCGCCGGGATCGTGCTGCGCAGCTACCGCGCCGGGCGCGAACTGTACGCGATGGGGTCGAGCCCGCAGGCCGCGCAGCTGGCCGGCATCCGCGTCGGCCGCAACACCAGCGCCGCGTTCCTGGTCAGCGGCGCCCTCGCGGGCCTGGCCGGGGTGCTGTTCGCCGCCCGGTTCGGCACCGTGGACGCGGCCGCCGGCACCGGCTACGAGCTCAACGTCGTCGCCGCGGCCGTGGTCGGCGGGGTCGCCGTGTTCGGCGGCAGCGGCTCGGTCTGGGGCGCGGGCCTCGGCGCGCTGCTGCTGACCGTGATCGGCAGCGCCCTGGCCGTGCTCGACATCAACCAGTTCTGGCAGCAGGCGATCGTCGGCGCGCTGATCCTGCTGGCCATCGGCGCCGACCGGCTGGTCGCCGTCCGGGTCGCCAAGGCACTGAAGAAGAGGGATTCCCATGTCTGACCCCGGGAACCGGCTCGGCCGGCTGCTCAGCTGGGACGCCGCCGTCGTGCTCGTGACGGTGATCGTGGTGATCGTCGCTTCGGGCGCGGTCGACAACTTCGGCACCAGCCGCAACTTCACCTTCCTGCTGCTCGACCTGCTCCCCATCGCGCTGGTCGCCTTACCGATGACGTTCATCATCGTCACCGGCGAGATCGACCTTTCGGTGGCGAGCACGCTCGGCCTGACGTCGGCGGTGATGGGCTCCCTCTGGGACGCGGGCTTGACGATCGAGACGATCATCCCGCTCTGCATCCTGCTCGGCGCGGTCCTCGGCGCGCTGAACGGCTTCTTCGTCACCGTGCTGAAGCTGCCGTCGCTGGCCGTCACCATCGGCACCCTGGCGCTCTACCGCGGGCTCGCGTTCGTGGTGCTGGGCGACAACGCGGTGGCCGACTTCCCGCGGGCCTACACGAGCTGGGTCACCGGGACGATCGGCGACGGCCCGGTCCCGAACGTGCTGCTCCCGCTGGTCGTCGTCGCGCTCGTCTTCGGCGTCGTGCTGCACGCGACCCCGATCGGCCGGGGCGTGTTCGCCGCCGGCGCGGGGGAGCAGGCGGCCCGGTTCGCCGGCATCCGCACCGGACGGCTCAAGTTCTGGCTCTACGTCGTGAGCGGCGCGGTCGCCGGCCTGGCCGGGGTGCTGTGGACGCTGCGGTACTCCAGCGCCCGCGCCGACAACGGGTTCGGCCTCGAGCTGGCCGTCGTGGCCGCCGTGCTGCTCGGCGGCGTGTCCATCTTCGGCGGCAAGGGCACCCTGCCGGGCGTGCTCGCCGGGGTGGTCCTGCTGGCCTCGCTGCAGAACGCCCTGCGCCTGCAGGACGTGTCGAACGAGGCGCTCAACATCGTGACCGGCGTGCTCCTGATCGTGTCGGTCCTGCTCCCCAACATCGTGACTTCGGCCCGCACGGCAGTGCGTCGCCGTCGGCAAGCGGTAACTCCGGAAAGGTGACGAAGATGTCCCGACGGTTCCTCACCGGCAGGCTCCTCACCGGCGCAGTGTCGGCCGGACTGGTGCTGGTCCTGGCCGCGTGCAGCGGCACGACGAAGAACGACAACGCCGGCTCCGGCGCCCAGCAGTCCACCGCCGCGGCCGACCCGAACGCCGCGGCGAAGGAGGGCGTCAAGATGGCGTTCCTGCCCAAGCAGCTCAACAACCCCTACAGCGACATCGAGGTCAGCGGCGGCAAGGAGGCCCTGGCCGAGCTGAAGGGCGAGTACAAGCTGGTCGGGCCGAACGACGCCAGCGCGTCGTCGCAGGTCAGCTACATCAACACGCTGATCCAGCAGCAGCAGGACGTCATCGGCATCGCCGCGAACGACCCGAACGCGGTGTGCCCGTCGCTCAACCAGGCCCGCGGCGCCGGCATCAAGATCGTCGCCTTCGACTCCGACGCCGCCAAGGACTGCCGCGACGTCTTCATCAACCAGGCCACCACCCAGGGCATCGGCGAGGCACTGGCCAAGCAGGCCAAGGACCTCTCCGGCGGCTCCGGCGAGATCGCGGTCCTGTCCGCGACGCCGAACGCCACCAACCAGAACGCCTGGATCGAGGTCCTCAAGAAGGAACTGGCCAAGCCGGAGTACGCGGGCCTGAAGCTGGACAAGATCGCCTACGGCAACGACGACGACCAGAAGTCGTTCCAGGAGGCCCAGGGCCTGCTGCAGTCGTTCCCGAACCTCAAGGTGATCGTCTCGCCGACCACCGTGGGCATCGCGGCGGCCGCGCGGTACGTCAGCTCGTCGAGCTACAAGGGCAAGGTCGCGGTGACCGGGCTCGGCACGCCGAACCAGATGCGCGCCTTCGTCAAGGACGGCACGGTGAAGCAGTTCGCGCTGTGGAACCCGGCCGACATCGGCTACCTCGCCGCCTACGCCGGCGTCGCGCTCAAGTCCGGCCAGATCACCGGCAAGCAGGGCGAGAAGTTCAAGGCGGGCAAGCTCGGCGACTACACGATCGGCGAGAACGGCGAGATCGTGCTCGGCCCGCCGACGACGTTCGACGCGAACAACATCGACAAGTTCAACTTCTGATGCCCCGGTACTGCTTCTGCCTCCAGGTCAAACCCGACCGCAAAGCCGAGTACGCCGAGCGGCACCGGGCGGTGTGGCCCGAGATGCGGCAGGCCCTGCACGACACCGGCTGGCGCAACTACTCGCTCTTCCTGCGCGAGGACGGCCTGCTGATCGGGTACGTCGAGGCGGACGACCTCGCCGCCGCGCAGGCCGCCATGGCGAAGACCGACGTCAACACCCGCTGGCAGGCGGAAATGGCGGAGTTCTTCACCGGCCTCGACGGTGGTCCGCCGGATGAAGGGTTCCAGCTGCTCGACGAGGTCTTCCACCTCGACGTCCGGGAAGGACAGTGATCGCCATGGGTGAGGTGACAGCCGTCAAAGCGGCCCTGCGGACGCAGCGCATCGAGACGCCGTCGTGGGCGTACGCGAACTCGGGCACCCGGTTCAAGGTGTTCCCGCAACCGGGTGTCCCGCGGACACCGGAGGAGAAGATCGCCGACGCCGCGGTGGTGCACCGGCTCACCGGGGTGGCGCCGAGCGTGGCGCTGCACATCCCGTGGGATCGCGTGGACGACTACGCCGCCCTGACCGCGTACGCGCGGGACCTGGGTGTCGGGATCGGTGCCATCAACACGAACGTCTTCCAGGACGAGGACTACAAGCTCGGTTCGGTGACCAACCCGGACGCGGGCATCCGCCGCAAGGCGACCGACCACCTCCTGGAAGCCGTCGACATCATGGATGCGACGGGTTCGCGAGACCTGAAGCTGTGGTTCTCCGACGGCATCAACTACCCGGGTCAGGACGACCTCCGCGACCGGCAGGACCGGCTGGCGGAGGCGCTGCGCGAGACGTACGACCGGCTCGGCGAGCACCAGCGGATGCTGCTGGAGTACAAGCTGTTCGAGCCGGCCTTCTACGCGACCGACGTCCCGGACTGGGGCACGTCCTACGCCCACTGCATCGAGCTGGGGGAGCGGGCGACGGTGTGCATCGACACCGGCCACCACGCCCCGGGGACGAACATCGAGTTCATCGTGGCGTTCCTGCTGCGGGCCGGGAAACTGGGCGCGTTCGACTTCAACTCCCGCTTCTACGCCGACGACGACCTGATGGTCGGGGCGGCGGACCCGTTCCAGCTGTTCCGGATCATGTACGAGATCGTCCGCGCCGACGCCCTCGACCCGGCGTACGGGATCGCGTTCATGCTCGACCAGTGCCACAACATCGAGGCCAAGATCCCGGCGATCATCCGCTCGGTGATGAACGTCCAGGAAGCCACCGCGAAGGCGCTGCTGGTGGATCGCCCCGCACTGCGCTCGGCCCAGCAGGCGGGCAACGTCCTGGAAGCGAACGCCGTGCTGATGGATGCCTACAACACCGACGTCCGGCCGCTGCTGGCCGAGCTGCGCACCGAAGCCGGGCTCGACCCGGACCCGGTCGCGGCGTACCACCGCAGCGGGTACCAGGAGCAGATCGTGGCCGAGCGCGCCGACGGCACGCAGGCCGGATGGGGAGCATGAGCATGACCGTGCCGGAGCAGCTCATCGCGCGCAGCAACGCGCTCGGGGCCGACCCGCGCAACACGAACTACGCCGGCGGCAACACCTCCGCCAAGGGCGCGGTGACCGACCCGGTCACCGGCTCGCCCACGGACGTGCTGTGGGTCAAGGGCTCCGGCGGCGACCTCGGCACGCTGACCGAGGCCGGGCTCGCGGTGCTGCGGCTGGACCGGCTGCGGTCCCTGGTCGACGTCTACCCGGGCGTCGAGCGCGAGGACGAGATGGTCGCCGCATTCGACTATTGCCTGCACGGCCGCGGCGGGGCGGCGCCGTCGATCGACACCGCCATGCACGGTCTCGTGGAGGCCGCGCACGTCGACCACCTGCACCCGGACTCGGGCATCGCGCTGGCCACGGCGGCCGACGGCCCGGCCCTGACCAAGGAGTGCTTCGGCGACCGGGTCGCCTGGGTCGGCTGGCGGCGGCCCGGATTCCAGCTGGGCCTGGACATCGCCGCGGTCAAGGCGGCCAACCCCCAGGCCATCGGCGTCATCCTCGGCGGCCACGGCATCACCGCCTGGGGCGCCACCTCGGAGGAGTGCGAGCGCAACTCCCTGGAGATCATCCGCACGGCCGAGGAGTTCCTGGCGGCGCGGGGTGCGCCGGAGCCGTTCGGGCCGGTCGTCCCCGGCTTCGAAGCCCTCCCCGCGGCCGAACGCCGAGCGCGCGCCGCGGCCTTGGCGCCGGTGGTCCGCGGGCTGGCCTCGACCGACCAGCGGGTCGTCGGCCACTACACCGACAGCGACGTCGTGCTGGAGTTCCTGGCGCGGGAGAAGCTCCAGCCGCTGGCCGCGCTGGGCACGTCCTGCCCGGACCACTTCCTGCGCACCAAGGTCCGGCCGCTGGTGGTGGACCTGCCCGCGACCGCGCCCGTCGAGGACGTCGTCGCGCGGCTGAAGGAGTTGCACGCGGAGTACCGCGACGCCTACCGCGCCTACTACGAGCGGCACGCCGACGCCGATTCGCCCGCGATGCGCGGCGCCGATCCGGCCATCGTGCTCGTCCCCGGCGTCGGGATGTTCTCGTTCGGCAAGGACAAGCAGACCGCGCGGGTGGCCGGGGAGTTCTACGTCAACGCCATCAACGTCATGCGCGGCGCCGAAGCCGTCTCGACCTACGCGCCGATCGCGGAGAGCGAGAAGTTCCGGATCGAGTACTGGGCGCTGGAAGAGGCGAAGCTGCAGCGGATGCCGAAGCCGAGGCCCCTGGCCGGGCGGATCGCCCTGGTCACCGGGGCCGGCTCGGGCATCGGCAAGGCCATCGCCCGTCGGCTGGCGGCCGAGGGGGCGTGCGTCACGATCGCGGACCTCGACGGCGACGCGGCCGTGGAGGTCGCGGCGGAGATCGGCGGCACCGCCGTCACCGCCGACGTCACCGACGCCGCGGCGGTCCAGACGGCGATCGACGCCACAGTGCTGGCGTACGGCGGCATCGACCTGGTGGTCAACAACGCCGGGCTGTCCATCTCGAAGCCGTTGCTGGAAACCACCGAACGCGACTGGGACCTCCAGCACGACGTCATGGCCAAGGGCTCGTTCCTGGTGTCCCGGGCCGCGGCGAAGGCCATGGTCGCGCAGGGCATCGGCGGCGACATCGTCTACATCTCGTCGAAGAACTCGGTGTTCGCCGGCTCGAACAACGTCGCCTACGGCGCCGCGAAGGCCGACCAGGCCCACCAGGTCCGGCTCCTGGCCGCCGAACTCGGCGGGCACGGCATCCGGGTCAACGGCGTCAACCCCGACGGCGTCGTGCAGGGCTCCGGCATCTTCGCCGGCGGCTGGGGCGCCCAGCGGGCCGCGGTCTACGGCGTCGAGGAAGCGAAGCTCGGCGAGTTCTACGCCCAGCGGACCATCCTCAAGCGCGAGGTGCTGCCCGAGCACGTCGCCGCCGCGGTGTTCGCCCTCACCGGCGGCGAGCTCACCCACACCACCGGCCTGCACGTACCGGTGGACGCCGGGGTGGCCGCCGCGTTCCTGCGCTGACGAAAGGACCGATGACCGTGGATCGCCTCACCCCGCGCCGCACCCGCGTGGGCCTCGTGTCCGGTGGGCTCGGCGCGTACTGGCCGCAGTTCCCGGCGCTCCTGCCGCAACTGGAGGTGTCGGCCCGGCGCGTTTCGGAACGACTGTCCGAACTGGACTGCGAAGTGGTCGACGCCGGGTTCGTCTCCGACGCGGTCGAAGGTGCCGCCGCGGCGGAGAAGCTGCGGGTGGCCGGGTGCGACCTGATCGTCGGCTTCCTGACGACGTACCTGACGTCGAGCATGCTGGCCCCGGTCGCGCAGCGCTCGGGCGCGCCGGTGCTGCTGCTGAACCTGCAGCCCACCGAGGCGATGGACCACGAGTCCTTCGACACCGGCGCGTGGCTGGCCTACTGCGGTGCCTGCCCGCTGCCGGAGATGGCCAACGCCTTCCGGCGGCTCGGCGTCGAGTTCCGCTCGGTGTCCGGGTACTTGGAGGATCCTCGGGCGTGGACGCGGATCGAGCGCTGGATCAAGGCGGCCGGGGTGCGGGCGGCGCTGCGGCACGGCCGCCACGGGCTGCTCGGGCACCTCTACCCGGGAATGATGGACGTCGCCACCGACCCGACGCTCGTGTCGGCCCAGCTAGGCGGGCACGTCGAGATCCTGGAGGTCGACGACCTGCGGGTGCGCGTGGAGCAGGTCACCGAGTCCGAAACGAAGGACCGGGTCGAGCTGGCCCGCGAAGTGTTCACAGTGGACGAGTCCGTTGTGGACGAAGACTTCGCGTGGGGCGCCCGGGTCTCGGTGGCCCTCGACCGGCTCGTCGAGGACTTCTCGCTGGATTCCCTGGCCTACTACCACCGCGGTCTCGACGGCGAGACGCACGAGCGGGTCGGCGCCGGGTTCATCCTCGGCGCGTCCCTGCTCACCGCCCGCGGCATCCCGGCGGTCGGCGAATACGAGCTGCGGACGTCGCTGGCCATGCTGGTCATGGACCGGCTCGGGGCCGGCGGCTCGTTCACCGAGCTGCAGGCGCTGAATTTCCGCGACCAGGTGGTCGAGATGGGCCACGACGGCCCGGCGCACCTCGGGATCAGCGCCCGCAAGCCGCTGCTGCGCGGCCTGGGCGTCTACCACGGCAAGCGCGGCTGGGGCGTCTCGGTCGAGTTCGACGTCAAGCACGGGCCGGTGACGCTGTGCGGGCTCGGCCAGCGCCGCGACGGGACGTTCACGCTCATCGCGGCGGAAGGCACGGTCGTGCCCGGCCCGCTGCTGCGGATCGGCAACACGACCTCCCGCGTCGACTTCGGCTGCGACCCGGGGGAGTGGACCGACGCCTGGGCCGCCAGCGGCATCGCCCACCACTGGGCGCTCGGCACCGGCCACCGCGTCGCCGAGCTGACGGCGGTCGCGGACCTGCTCGGCCTCGAGCTGACGGTGGTCCGCCCGTGAAGCGAGTCGCGGCCGTCGACCTCGGCGCGTCCAGCGGACGGGTGATGGCCGGGACCGCCGGGCCGTCCCGGCTGGCGGTGGCGGAGGTGCGGCGCTTCCCGAACGGCGGTGTCCGCGCGGGGCCGGTGCTGTACTGGGACATCCTGGGCCTGTACCGCGAGACCCTCGCCGGGATCCGCGAGGCCGGGCGCCTGGACGGCGTCGGCATCGACTCCTGGGCCGTGGATTACGGGCTCCTGGACGAGCGCGGCGCGCTCTTGGGCAACCCCGTGCATTACCGCGACTCGCGCACCGACGGCGTGCCGGCCGAGGTCTCGGCGAAGGTGCCCGCCCGCGAGCTCTACGACGTGACCGGGCTGCAGCAGCTGCCGTTCAACACGCTGTACCAACTGGTCTCCGAAGGCGACCGGCTCGACGCGGCGGCGACGATGCTGCTCATCCCGGACCTGCTGAACCACTGGCTCACCGGGGCGATCGGGGCGGAGCGGACGAACGCGTCGACCACTCAGCTGTACGACGTCCGCGCGCGGACCTGGGCCACTTCGCTGGCTACGCGCGTCGGCATCCCGCCGCGGCTGCTGCCCCCGCTGCGCGACCCGGGGACGGTGGTGGGCACGGCGGACGAGCTGTCCGGCCTCCCGGTGGTGGCGGTCGGCTCGCACGACACGGCGTCGGCGGTGGTCGCGGTGCCGGCATCGCCCGGGACGAACTTCGCCTACATCTCGTCGGGCACGTGGTCGCTGGCCGGCCTGGAGTTGCCCGCACCGGAGCTGAGCGACGAGGCCCTGGCGGCGAACTTCACGAACGAGGGCGGTGTCGACGGCACCATCCGCTTCCTGCGCAACGTGATGGGCCTGTGGGTGCTGTCGGAAACGCTGCGCACGTGGTCGTGCCCGGACGAGCTGCCCGCGCTGCTGGCGGCCGCGGCGGCGGCACCCGCGTTGGCGGCGGTGGTGGACATCGACGCCCCGGCGTTCCTGCCCCCGGGCGACATGCCGGCGCGGATCGAGTCGGCCTGCCGGGCCACGGGCCAGCGCCCGCCGGCCGACCGGGCGGCGGTGGTCCGCTGCATCGTGGACAGCCTGGCCCTGGCCCACCGCCGCACGATCCGCACGGCGTCCCGCTTGACGGGCCGTCCCGTCGACGTCATCCACCTGGTCGGCGGCGGCGCCCGCAACGAGCTCCTGTGCCAGTCGACGGCGGACGCGTGCGGGGTCCCGGTCCTGGCCGGCCCGGTCGAGGCGGCGGCGCTGGGGAACGTGCTCGTCCAGGCCCGGGCGTTGGGGGAGGACCTCCCGGACCTGGCGGCGATGCGGGCGTTGGTGCGCGAGACGCAGGAAATCCGCCGCTACGAGCCGTCGGGAACGGACGATTGGGCGGCGGCCGAGGCTCGCTTGGTCGGCTGATGCCCCCAGTCGGCGTGGATTTCGTTGAGGAGATCGCGGGCTTCCTGGCGGCAGAGAGTGCTGAGACGAGCCAGCGTCCGTGCCGCGTCGGCCCGGACGTGGCACGGGATGGTCGTGTCGTGCGCCAGTTCCCGGCAGACCAGCGCGGCAGGCTCACGGCAGTCGCGGTGCAGTCTCGCCAGCCTGACCGCGCAATGCACCCTGACCAGTGGCTGGAGGGCCGGATCTTCGGCCATGGCCCGCAGGGCGCACGTGGCCTCCTGCGGTTCGTGCCTGCCGATGGTTTCGAGAACCTGGAACCGGACCATGGGCCCGGCGGCGGCCTGAAGCCGGCGCAGGAGGGTCAGGACTTCACCGCGCAGGTCGGGCCGGATGTCGCCGAGCACCCGTGCGGAGTTCATCCGCGCCAGGGCCGGCACCGTCTCGTCCGTCATGATCGCCCGCAGCCGTTCCACGGCGAGCGTCCGGCCGCGCGTGCCCAAAACCGCGAGGTCTTCCGCGGCGCGCCAGCGCAAGGCGGCCCGGACCGCCGGATCTCCGGCGATGGCCGCGAGCACATGGGCGCCCCGCTCGCGGTCTTCGCGGGCGTAACCGGGCAGCCAGTCCGCCGCCTTCCAGCGGACCGCCGCGTCCGCTCGATCGTCGTCGCGCAGGGACCGGATGTCGTCCAATCGCCGGAGCGCGGAGGACAGCGCGATCCGGGCGTGGTCGGCGAGGCGGCGATCGCGGATCAGCCGGGTGAGCCGGACGTGATCGGCCTCCGTCAGCGGTTCGGGATCGAGGTCGATGAGGAGTTCCGCGGCTTCCAGCCGGTCCCGCCACGCCCGTCCTTCGTCGTCGAGAGCGGCCCGGGTGTCGGTGAGGAGGCGTCTCCGCCAGGACGGATCCAGCTCCGCGAGAGCGAGCAGGCGTCGCAGCCGGGGGTGGCCGCTCCCGCCGAGTTCCTCGAGGAGGGCGACCGCCTCCGGGACCAACCGAGGGGAGAGCCTGCCCAGCGCGGTCGCGGCGGCGACCCGGTCTGCCAGAGAGGTTTCGGGACCAGCCAGCACGTCTCGGAGGGTGGCTTCGAGTTCGCTCGCCACCGTCCAGTTGTCCCAGTAGCCGGCCGTCGTCTCCGTCCAGCAGGCGACCGTGGTGAACCGGTCGGCGATGGTGGCTCGCGAAACGGCCCGGAATTCGGCCGCCGGCAGGAACCCGGCGATGTCCTGCCGCACCTCGAGGGAGGTCGCCGGGTCGTGGACGATGGCCCGCGCCAGCGGGACGAGCTCGGACGGTGCCGGGCTGCTCCAGGTCAGCCATTTCACCGCGACTGCGCGTTCCGCGCCGTCCAGTTCGGAGTCGGCGGCCAGCCGCCGGAGAACGGCCAGCGCAGCACCGTGCTGCGCGGGATCGAGCTGCACGAGCGTGTTCGCTGCCTGGCAGCGGTCGGAAACGACCTCCGTTTCGTCGTCGAGGATCTCCCGGTGGAAGGTGATGACCTCGTCGACAATGGTGGGGTCGAGCCGGACGAGCTGCAGAGCTGCCCGGGACCGCCAGGGAAACCGGAGGTGACCGTCCGCAACCTGCGCGCGTAACTCGTCCACCGCTTCGTGACGCAGGTCCGGGTGGTATTCGCACAGCAACTCCGCACAGGACTGCCGCATCCACAGGGACGCGTCCGCCGCCGAGACGCCCGTCCGGACTTCCTCGGGCGGATCCGCACCGAGCGCGACAAGAGCCTGGACGTGGCTGATCCACGCGGGGGTGCCGATGTCGTGCTGAAGGCGGCGCACCATGTCAAGCGCGGCCGGCGATTCCGTCGGATCTTGCCCCGCGGCGATGACTGCGGCTTCGGCGCGCTGGCTGCCGGTGGCCGATTCGTCGGACAGCAGGGCGCGCACCGCTGCGTCGATCCGCGGATCGGACAGCTTCAGGCCGACCAAGGCTTCGGCCGTTTGACAGACCAGTTCGGCCGAAGCTCGTCCCGGCACCACGGCGGCGGTGAGTACCTCGGCCAGCTCGGCCCGCCGAACTGCGCTCACATCGGAGAAGACTCCAGCTGCCTGCGAGAGCTCGTCGACGGGGATTTCGTTGCGATCGAGGAGCTCGACGAATCCCGTTGTGGCCTGCACGTGGTAGCGCCGGCCGAGGTTCACCAGGCTGCGGGTGGCGGCCACGCGGTGCCGGACGCCCCGCGCCGGATCACGCACGACCGAAGCAAGTGCGACGGCCGCGGCTTGCGAATCGACGTCGTCGCCGTAGAAGACGCCTTCCGAATCGTGAGCTTCCCAGGCGCTGCCTTCTTGAGGGCCGAGGAGGTCGATGATTGCGTTCGATGCTTGGTGGTGGAAGACCGTCCCGAGAGACTGGAGTGCCTCCCAGGCTGACATGCGCAGCTGGGGACTGGCTCCGCGGCCCGAAGCCACTTCGAGGAGATGCTGAGCTGCCTCGGCATGGAACTCGGGTCCCAGCCTGATCAGCTCGGTGCCTGCCTCGACGCGAAGGTCAGGGGCGGCGCCGCGGTTCGTCAGATCGCGCCGCAGTGCGAGCACGGCCACGGACCGGTGTGGTTCGCCGAGGTCGGCGAGTTTGCTGAAGGCCGAGGTGCGTTCGAAGTGCGCAGCATGGGGGTGTTCGGCCACCCGGATGAGCTCGCGGGCCGCCTCCAGGTGGAACTCTGGACCGAATTTGGCCAAGGCGTCGGCCATCCACAGCAGGGCGTTGGTGTCGGCAGGCCGGTCAGCGGAGACCGTACGGAGCAGGGCGAGGGCCTGGTCGTCGAACGCCGTACCGAAAGTCCTGAGCGCCCCGGCGATGTTCACCCGGGTGGATGCGGTCACACCCGGGCGGGCGGCCGACGCGTACACCGTGTTCCCGGCTTCCAGCCGGTACTGGGGACCAAGCTGGGCGAGCAGGCTGGCCGCGAGGTTGACGCGGTTCCGCCGCCGGCTGACGAGCCTGGCCCGGAGCGCGGTGACCGCGTCCGCAAGGTGTCCCAGTGATGCCAGGCCCAACGTCGCGTTTCGCACGCCAGGGGTGGCATCGTCGGGGCCGGCCAGGATGGCGCGGAAGAGCTCGGCACACCGGTCGTCGTATTCGGCCCCGATCTCTACCAACCCCATGGCCGCCTGGATCACGTCGTCCTCGGGTGCTTCGGGGTCGTCGAGCAGCCCGGCCAGCGCCTCGATGGCCCGCGCTCGGGGGCCCTGACCCAGTCCCGCCAGCACGATCGCCGCGTTCCGGCACTGCAATGCGGTCGCCGACGGATCCGCCAGCACCGACACCAGGCCGGACACGGCCGTCGCTCGCTCGTCCGTGCCACATTCCGCCAGCGCCTTGGCCGCCTCGAACCGGAACTCGACCGAGTTCGCCTCGTCCTCGACCACCGACCGCAGCATCGCCACCGCATCGACTCGGTCGAGACCGTACAACCGTGCCGCCAACGCCCTGCCCGCTTCGATCCGCGACTCCCACGGCGCCACCGGATCGCCCATCAGGTCGCGCAGCCACCCCGCTAGCGCCGGATGATGCGCCGCCCGGCTCACCTGCGTGAGGATCACCTGCGCCGGGTACTGCGTCGTCATCGCCCAGCGCCGGACCGTGGCCAGGAAGGCGTCCGTCACCTCCGCGCTCGCCGGGGCGTGCCAGGCCAACAGCCGCGCCGCGAGCACGTGCATCGCCGGGTTGCCCGCGTGCAGGTGCCCGATCAGCCGGTCGGTCTCGGGCTGTCGCAACCTCGTGTAGTGCAGCAACACGAGCCGAGCGTGCCGGCCGCGTTCGCCCGGGCGTGCCGTGTGCAGGAGCCGGACGAACTCGTCGGCCGCCGAGTCGAACCGGTCCGGGAGCCGCAGAGCATGCGCGGTCGCCGCGAGGTGCTCGGCGAAACTGTGGTGGAGGAACCGCAGCTCGCCCGCCCGCGAGACGAACGGGCCGACCGTGGTTAGGTACGTCGTCAGCTGGTCGCGCCAGTTCGGCGTGGCGCAGGCGTGCGGCGCCTTCGCCGCCGCCCAGTCACCAGCCGCCTCGAGGAGTGATGTGTCCTTCTCCAGGCGGACGCAGCCCAGGTGCCGGAACAGGCGCTCGCGGCACTCGTCCCAGGGAGACGGCGGGATCGAACGCGCGGACTGCAGGTACGCCAGGTAACTCTCGTAGAGCTCGTACCGGTTGTCCGGCAGCCGCCGGTTGGTGTCCTGCTCGAACATGATCGCGGCGATCGTGGCCAGCAGCGGCACCCGGACCAGCTCGTCCAGGTTCGCGTCATGCACCTGCCGGACGAACCGCTCGGCCAGGTCGCCTTCGGCGAACCAGTTGGCCGCGAAGTGGCGCAGCGCCTCCTCGTCGAACGGCAGCAGCTCGTATCGCGCCGCGCCGGCTCCGTGGAACGGGGCCAGCGCGGCCCCGGCGATCGGGCGGGTGGTCAGGACGATCCGGTAGTGCGCCGCCTGGGCCGCCCGCGTCGCCAGGACCTTGATCAGCCGGTCACGCTGGACCAGGTCGGCGACCTCGTCCAGGCCGTCGACCAGGAGCAGCCAGCGGCAGCCGGCCACGCGCCGGGCCAGCGTGGCGGCCTCGATCGAGAAATCCAGCAGCGCGCCGTACTCGGCCTGGATGCTCTCGGCCAGGGCCTGGAAGAACGGCACGGTGAGCCGGGTGGCGAGTTCCCGGGCCGGCAGGCGCAGCGGGATCACCGGTTCGGCGAGCGGTGCTTCGCCGTCGTGGCCCTTCCAGTGGCCGGCGACGTCCGCGGCCAGCCGGAGCGACAGCGTCGACTTGCCCTGGCCGGGCCCGCCGGTGACGAGCAGGTGGTCGTCGTCGTCGAGGGCCGCCCGCACCGTGCGGGACGGCGGCCGGACCACCAGCCGCGGCACCGGCCGGGCGGGCAGGTCGATCCGCTGCCCGCGGCCGTCCAGCACCGGACGCGGGCGCGCCGGCTCGGACGGCCCGCTGTCGGTCTCGCTGCTGATCTCCTGACGCACATAGACGGCCGCGAGGGACGTCTGCCGGGCGCCGGGCAGCTGGTACGGCAGGTCCTTCGCGGTGTCGATCTGGACCTGCAGCAGGTTCCGGACCGCCGGCGGCAGTTCCGGCAGGTCGTCCCACCCCCGGGGCGGCGCGACCTCCGCCTCGGGCACCGCTGCGCTGCCGGGCAGGAACACGTTGCCGTACACCGCGCCGAACTGCGCCACGGTGCCGGCGTCGCCGGTGAACTGGTTGCCCTCCACGGCTCAGAGGTTGATGTTGCCGCGCACGTCCCGCAGCTGCACGACCCTCCCGGTGACGTTCCCGGTCACCGTGTTGTGCACGTCCCCGTGCGACACCCGGCTCGCCGGGAGCTTCGCCCACTCCTCCCGCAAGGCCTCGGCGAACTCGGCGTCCTCCACTTCCGCCTCGGACAACCGCTCGGCCAAAGCCTGGATCGGCTGGTCGTCGTCCGGGGCGGCTGCGGCCGCCTCCAGGGCCGCAATGGCCGGGGGGTGTTTGGCGAACTTGCGTCTGACCAGGTCGTAGAGGCCGGTCGCACCCTTCGCCGCCAGTGCGGCGGCGATGGAGACCAGGATCGGTTCGGGCATGCGTCCAACCTACTGGCGCACCTGCTCCCGAGCTACAGCCAGCCGCGCTCGTCGGCCGTCCGCACGGCTTCGATGCGGTTGCGGGCGCCGGTCTTGGTGATCGCCGCCGAGACGTAGTTGCGGACCGTGCCCTCCGTCAGGTAGAGGCGCGCGGCGATCTCCGTGCTCGTCGCGCCGGTGCGGGCCGTGATGAGGACGTCGCGTTCACGGGCGGTCAGCGGTGATCCGCCCGCCGCCAGGGTCGCGACGGCCAGCGCCGGGTCCACCACCCGCTCGTCGGCCCGGACCCGGCGGATCGCGTCGGCCAGCACGTCGGCGGGTGCGTCCTTCACCACGAACCCCGCGGCGCCCGCCTCCATCGCGCGCCGCAGGTACCCGGCGCGCCCGAACGTCGTGAGCATGACGACGCGGCAGTCCGGCACCTGCGCCGTGAGCACCGCCGCGGCGGCCAGCCCGTTCAGGCCCGGCATCTCGATGTCGAGCAGCGCCACGTCGGGCCGGTGCTCCCGGGCCGCCGCGACGACCTCGTCGCGCGGCCGACCGACGCGACCACCTCGAAGTCGTCCTCGAGCGAGAGCAGCGCGCACAGCGCTTCGCGGACAGCGCCTGGTCGTCGGCGAGCAGCAACCGGATCGTCACAGCGTCACCCGCAGCCGCCAGCCGTTCGGCTCCAGCGGACCGGCGGACAACGACCCGCCGAGCGCGTCGACGCGCTCGCGCAGCCCGTCGAGGCCCGATCCGCGGCTCGCCGGCCCGCCGACGCCGTCGTCGGCCACCTCCACCGACGCGGCCGAAAGGGTGACCGTGCACCGCGTCGCGCGGGCGTGGCGGGCGACGTTCGTCAGGCCCTCCCGCACCACCCAGCCGAACAGCTCCTGGCGGTCGGGGGCCACGACGTCGGTGGCCTTCGGCAGGTCCGCGGCCACCCCGCACGCGCGCAGCAGCTCGCGGCCGCGGGCGAGTTCGCCGGCCAGCGTCACTTCGCGGTAGCCCGACACGGCCGCGCGCACGTCGGTCAACGCCTGCCGCGCCAGCGTCTCGACGGCGACATCTCTTCACCCGCCCGCGCGGGTGAGGCGGGGACGAGCCGCCGGGCGAGGGTGCTCTTGACCGTGATCGCGGTGAGCGAGTAGCCGAGCAGGTCGTGCAGGTCGCGGGCAATCCGGGCGCGTTCGGCCTCGGGACGCCAGCCGCGCAACCTTGGCGCGGGCCTCGACGAGTGCGGTGTTGGCGCGGATCGCCTCGGCGAACGCGGAAACCATGAGGACGGTGAAGACGAGCGCGACCGCCTGCGTCCAGCCGGGCCCGGTCTGCCACGGCCGCACCGCCCACGGCACGGCGACGGCGGCGAGGGCGGACACCGCCACCAGCGCGGCGGCGGCCCGCCGGGGGAGCCGCGGGGCGGCCAGGGACAGGACGACGGCGGCGAGGAAGAACGCGTCGGCGTGGGCGAAGGGGAGGGCGATGGCGAACAGCGCCGCGCAGCCGCCCACCAGCAGCCAGAACGGCCGCCTGCCCGGCGGGCCGCGGTGGCCGCGGCGAGCAGGTAGCCGGCGGCGAACGCGGCGACGACCACGCAACCCAGCACCGCGGCGGCGCCCGAGAAGTGCTGGAGCACGGCCGCCACCGTCACGGCCGGGTAGACGAGCATGCCCGCGTCGAGCAGCCGCAGCCGCCAGCCGTGCACCCAGCGCTGTACGTCGCTCGTCCCGTCCACCGAGCGCACGCTACCGCGTCCGCCGCCGACGGCCGTTGACCAGTAGGGTGACGCCGAGCAACAGCAACCCGCAGGCGGCCTGCTCGATCCGCAGCCACAGCGGGAACAACCCGGGCAGCACGACGATGACGACGATGGCCACGAGCATCACCGCCGAAAAGATCCGCAGCCGCAGCAGGCCCTTGCGCGGGCCACGGGCGGCGCAGCGGGCGAAGGCGAACGTCAGCAGCGAACTGGCGACGACGATGGTGGCGCGCACCCAGACCGCGTCGGTCACCACCGCGGGACGATCCCGGAAGACGACGATGACGGCGAAGGTGAGCAGGGACAGCCCAGCGTAGGCGCCGGTGAGCAGCAGCACCGGCCGGAAGCCGGCGGTTTCGGTTCTGGTCATGCCGGAAATGCTCGCCGCGCAGGCGGTTCGGGGGGCAGTGCCGTCCCGCACCGGCCCACCATGACATTTGTCAGCGGCCCGACGATGGGAGAGCGCTCTCACAGCGTGCTACAAAAGAGGTGTGACGACGCAGCCGCCCACTCTGGAGGACGTCGCGCGGGTTGCCGGCGTCTCACGCGCCACGGTGTCCCGCGTGGTGAACAGCGTGCGCAACGTCGACCCGAAGTTGCGCGAGACGGTCGAACGCGCGATCGCGGACACCGGGTACGTCCCGAACCGGGCGGCGCGCTCGCTGGTCACCCGGCGCACCGGCGGGATCGCGCTGGTCGTGTCCGAGCCCGAGCGGCACGTCGAGGCGTTCACCGGCGGCGTGTTCGGCGACCCCTTCTTCGGCCGGGTCGTCGAAGGGGTGGTCGCGCACCTGCGCCCGCACGGCCTGCATCCGCTGCTGATGCTCGTCGACAGCGACGAGGAGCGCGCGAAACTGGTGCCGAAGCTGCGTCAGGAGCAGGTCAACGGGGTGCTGCTCATTTCCCTGCACCCGACGCAGGACACGCTGCCGCACGCGCTGACCGAAGCGGGTGTCCCGACGGCGCTGTTCGCACGGCCGGCGCGCCCGGCGCCGGTCTGTTACGTCGACGTCGCCCACCAGGACGGCGCCCGGCTCGCGGCGGACCGGCTCGTCGTGCGCGGCTGCCACCGCGTCGCCACGATCGCCGGCCCGGCGGGCACGCCGGCGGGGCAGGACCGGCTGGCCGGGTTCCGCGACGCGATGGCCCGCCACGGCCACGCGTACATCGCGGTCGCCGAGGGCGACTTCACCGAGCGAGGCGGCGAACGGGCGATGGAGAGCCTGCTCGCGGCTGAGCCGGGCCTGGACGGGCTCTTCGTGGCGAACGACCTGATGGCGTACGGCGCGCTGACGGTGCTGCGCGAAGTGGGCAGGCGGGTGCCGGACGACGTGGCCGTGATCGGCTTCGACGACAGCCCGGTCGCGCTGAGCTGCCGCCCGCGGCTCACGACGGTCCGCCAGCCGGTCGAGGCGATGGGCGCGGCGATGGCCCGGATGGTGCTGGAGCGCATGGCCGACCCGGACCTGCACGCGGAGTCGGTGATCTTCGAGCCCCAGCTGGTGGTCCGCGACTCGGCCTGAGCGCTAGGTTCCCCGGTATGGTCGAAACCCAGCGGAAACCCGTTCCGGGCAACGACGTCGGCGAGCTCGACACCGCGACGGCGTTCCTGTCGTTCGCCCGCGAGTGCGTGCTCAAGAAGACCGACGGCCTGACCGAGGAGCAGCTGCGCCGGGTCCCCGTCGGCTCGGGCACCACGCTGCTCGGCCTCGTCCACCACCTGACCCTGGCCGAGCGCGTCTGGTTCGGCCACCACGTGGCCGGCGGCCCGGATCCCGGCGACGTCGGCATGACCGTCCCGGACGGGTGCACCGCCGCCGAGGTCCTGGCCGGCTACCGCGCGGCGATCGAGGCGAGCGACGCGGCGATCTCGGCCGCCGGGCACCCGGACACGCCTTCGGCGGTACCGATCGACGGCCGGTTCCACACCCTGCGGTGGGTGCTGGCGCACATGACGAGCGAAACCGCCCGGCACGCGGGCCACGGCGACATCCTGCAGGGACAGATCGACGGTGTCACCGGCCGCTGATCTGTCCGGGACAAGTTCCGTGCACTGGTCTGGACATCGGCCGATTTCCTGTGCTCAGCTTTCCAACGTTGTAACGCCGCCGAGTCCCCTTCACCGGAACGGAGTTCCGCCGTGCGGACCAGAACAGCGAGAACCATCCGGCGGGCTTGCGCGCTCGCCATCACCGGGGCCGCCGTCGCCGCGGTGACCGTCGCGACGCCCGCCGTGGCCGGGCCCGCGCGGCAGACCGTCACCGCCGGCAACGCCCGCTTCCAGGTGCTGTCGCCGACCCTGATCCGCACCGAGTACGCGGGCGACGGCCGGTTCACCGACGCCGCCACCTTCAACGCCGTCGGCCGCGGTGCCTTCACGCCGACGTCGTACACCAGCGCGGTGTCCGGCGGCGTCCTCACCATCCGGACGAGCGCGGCGACGCTGACCTACCGGCTCAACTCCGGCCCGTTCGACGGCGGCAACCTGGAGATCCGCACGAACACGGCGCTCGCGGCCCCTTGGCACCACCTGACCTGCGCGGTCGGCGCCCGCTGCGAGGCCGAGGACCTCACGGCCGACGGCCTCGGCGTCGCCACCGACCACACCGGCTACACCGGCGAAGGCTTCCTCGCCGGCTTCGAGAGCACCGGCAACTCGGTGACGGCGGACGTCCTCGCGCCCACCGCCGGGACGTACACGCTCACCGCGCGCTACGCCAACGGCCAGGGCGGCGACGGCCAGCACGTCACCCGCACGCTCAGCGTGAGCGTCGACGGCGGCGCGGCGCAGAAGCTCACCCTGCCCGTGACGGCCGACTGGAACGCCTGGGGCCTGGCCTCGGTCCCAGTCACCCTCGGCGCCGGCCACCACAGCGTCCGGATCGAGCGGGCCGCCGCCGATTCCGGCAACGTCAACCTCGACGGCCTGGCCGTCCTGACCTCCGGAGCAGCCTTCCCGCCGGCGTCGGCGCGCGCGTTCTCCGGCTGCCCCACCGGGGTGAGCTGCGAGGCCGAAGCCGGGCTTCGCGCGGGTTCCGCCGTCGTCGCTACCGACCACACCGGGTACGCCGGGCGCGGGTTCGTCGCCGAGCTCAACCGCGGCTCGACGCTGACCCACCGCGTCGCCGACGTGGCCGCCGACGGCACGTACCTACTGCACGTCCGCTACGCCAACGGCACCGGCGGCGACGGCCGGCACGAAACGCGGACCGCGGCCGTCACCGCGAACGGCGTCACGCGCACCCTGAGCCTGCCGATCACCGACAGCTGGGACGCGTGGAAGAGCGCGTCCGTGCCGGTGGACCTGAAGGCGGGCACGAACGACGTCGTCCTCGGCTGCCCCGAGGACACCAGCTGCCACGTCAACGTCGACACCGTCGCGGTGACGCCGTCCGGGGGCACGGCGCCGGCGCCGCACCTCGCGCTCGGCGGCTACCGGCGTGGCCTCGACGGCGTCAACGGCGACAACGGCGCGCCGTCGACCACCGAAGGGCTGCTGCACCAGGACGGCTGGTACCTGCTCGACGACACCCCCTCCGCGCTGTACGACACGCGCACGCGCGCGGTGACGCAGCGGCCGTCCCACGGCGGAAGCCCCTACCAGGACGGCTACCTCTTCGCCTTCGGCCACGACTACAAGGCCGGGCTGCGCGACCTCGCGACCCTGACCGGGCCGCCGCAGCTGCTGCCGCGCTGGGCCTACGGCGTCTGGTACTCCGAGTACATCGACCGCACCGCGGCCGACTACCGCGACAAGATCCTGCCGCGGTTCCGCAGCGAAGGCGTCCCGCTGGACGTGCTGGTCACCGACACCGACTTCAAGGCGCCGGACACCTGGAACGGCTGGCAGTTCGACACCACGAAGTTCCCCGACCCGGCCGGCTTCTTCGCCTGGTCGAAGGCCCAGGGTCTGCACAACAACCTCAACATCCACCCCAGCATCATGGGTTCGGACCCGCAGTTCGCCCGCGCCCAGGCCACGGCGAAGGGCAAGCTGGCGAAGTCGAACTGCGGCACCGACTGCTACGTCTTCGACTGGGGCGACCCGGACCAGCTCAAGGCCTACCTCGACCTGCACGCCGGGATGATGCAGCAGGGCAACGACTTCTGGTGGCTCGACTGGTGCTGCGACGCCTCGCGCTCCAGCCTGCCCGGCGTCACCCCGGACGCCTGGATCAACCAGCAGTACGCCGACCTCGCGGCCCCCGCGACCGGCCGCGGGTTCGTCATCTCCCGGGCGTACGGGTCGCTGCAGGCGGGCGGCTACGGCGGCCCGACCGGGCTGGCGACCGGGCCGTGGGCCGACAAGCGCAGCACGCTGCACTTCACCGGCGACACGTCCTCGACCTGGGGCACGCTGCGCCTGGAGGTCGGCATCACGCCGGCGGAGTCGGCCGCGACCGGCATGTCGGCGATCAGCCACGACATCGGCGGCCACAACGACACGACGGGCCTGCGCGGCAGCGAGACCTACACCTCCGGCGGCCAGCAGCGCCAGACCGTCAAGCTGCCGGACGACCTGTACGCGCGCTGGGTGCAGCTCGGCACGTTCCAGCCGATCGACCGCCTGCACAGCAACCACAGCGACCGCCTGCCCTGGCAGTACGGCGACGCGGCGAAGGCGTCGGCGACGAAGTTCCTGAACCTGCGGGAGAACCTGGTTCCCTACACGTACACGCTGGCCCAGGAAGCCGCGACGACCGGCGTGCCGGTGGTCCGGCCGACGTACCTGGAGTACCCGGAAGAGCCCGGCGCGTACGCGGCGGCCCAGAGCGAGTACTTCTACGGGCCGGACATGCTGGTCGCGCCGGTGACGTCCCCGGGCACGTCGGCGACGACGTCGGTCTGGTTCCCGCCTGGGCAGTGGACGGACTACTTCACCGGCAAGACCTACGCGGGCGGGACCACCCAGCAGGTCACGTCCGATCTGGGCACGATGCCGGTGTTCCTGCGCGCGGGCGGCATCACGGTGACCCGGACGGCCGACGTCGCCAACGACGTCCAGAACCCGCTGAACCGGGCGACGGTGACGGTGGCGCCCGGCGGCTCGGGGTCGTTCTCGCTGTACGAGGACAACGGCGTGTCGTCGGCGCGCTCGGTGTCGACGAAGATCACCTACAGCGAGCGCGGCGGGGCGCACACGGTGACGGTGGCTCCCGCGCAGGGCTCGTTCCGGGTGGCACCCCGCGAGTGGACGGTCAAGTTCGTCGGCGTCGCGGCGGCTCCCAACCGGGTGAAAGTGGGCAGCGGCTGGGCGCCTTCGTCGGCGTGGAAGTGGGACGCGGCGACGAAGACGCTGACGGTGACCGCGCCGGCCCGGCCGGGGCACGGCCCGGTGACTGTCACGTACTGAGCCTCCGGCGGGCGGAGCCGGATATGCCGTCGAGGCCACGGATCACCGTGGTCTCGACGGCCTCAGGCCAGCAGCTGGGCTTCCTTCGCGGCCTCGGCCCCGACGTCCCGCGCCAGCTCGCGCGTCCGCGCGTCCGCGCCGTTGGCCTGTTCGCCGCCGGCCAGCACGACGAGCTGAGCGGCGTGCGCCCGCAACAGCGCGATCAGCCGCCGGTCGAATGCGGCATCCCGTTCGCTGCGCAACGCGACCAGGTCGGCCGCCGTGACCATGCCCGGCATCCGATGTCCACTGTGGACATCGGATGCCGGTAGCCCGGCCCCGTCGCGGACGGCCCGGAGGCGGGCCAGCAACCGTTCCTGCGGGCCGGTGATCCGGTCGGCCGCCGACCGGACCCGCGTGCTCGCGGTGTGGTCCGGGGCCAGCCGGGCCGCCGCCAGTGCGTTCTCCGTCATCGGCACCACCAGCTGCAGCCAAGCCACGTCGGTCGGGTTGACGGCCGCCGCGGGAGCGGGGCCGGTGGTGGTGGCGCAACCGCCCATGATCAGCGCCACCACCACCGCCCCCAGGACCTTCACGGACGGCCGGGCAGCCGGTAGTTCGGCCCGAGCACGCTGCCGCGATCGGGCTTGTACAGGTCGAACCCGCGCGGGTCGCACTGCAGGCCGCCGTTGATGCAGTGCTTCACCAGCGCCGCGAGCGTCTCGGGATCCCACGCGTTGAAGAAGTCGTAGTGCCACGAGTACCCTCGTCCGCTGGCCAGGTGCACGCCGGACATGTCGCCGCTCACCGGGAACGCCATCTTGAACTCGAGCATCGGCACGGCCACCGGGTGATCGGCCGGGCACGTCAGCGTCGCCCGGTCCGGGTAGGCCAGGTGGCTCTTGTGGTCGGCCGAATCCAGGTGGACGCCGTCCCAGCAGCTCGGCGCCTGGTAGCGGATGTTGAGCTGGCTGCCGGCCACGCACCGGACGGGGACGTCCCAGTTGTGGAAGCTGTCGCCGCATTCCCAGCCTTCGACCGCGCCGGGCGCGTGCTGGAACTCGTCCTGCGTCGCCGTGACGCTCCCGGCGACGTACCGCAGGCCGGGCGGGAACGGCACCACCTTCGTGTAGTCGAGGATGCCGGACTTGTAGTAGACGACCTGCGCGAAGTTCGGCAGCACCACCTGGTTGCCGTTGTAGACGGTCGGGAACCAGTACGCGGACAGGTCGTCCGGGGTCACGCAGGTCGTGTTGCCGACCCCCGCGGCCTGCAGGGATTGCAGGGTGGTGGCCGCGTTCGTGGTCTTGTTGCCGAGGAACGTGTGGTCGTGCGAGGCGCCGGGCAGCCCGGGGAAGACGATCGGGTCGTCCGGCTGGTGGTGGCTCGGGGAGCAGTTGACCTGGAACTCGTGGTGGGTCACCAGGTCGTCGGCCCCGGCGGGCGACCAGGTGGCCGCGGTCAGGAAGGCGCCTGCCAGCACGGTGGCGGCGGTGCAGGCGAGGAGCGCGGCTTTCGTTGCCAAGGGTCCTCCACGGTGAGGGTGCCAAGGATGGGAGAGCGCTCTCCCGCAGCATGCGCGCCCGGCCGCCGACCTGTCAAGAAGCACCCGGCTCCCCGACCGGACAGCCATTGTCGGGTTTAGGGGCGATCCTTGACAACGCCGGGTCGGCGGGCGAACCATCGGTCCCACCGGAGAGCGCTCTCCAAGCGCCGTCTGCCTGTCGTACGGGAGTCATCGTGGACCGACCGTCGCTCCGCCGCGCCGTCCTGCCGCTGGTGGTCCTGCTGGTGCTGGGCCTGCTCGCCGGCCCGTCGCCGGCGCACGCCGCCACCCTGCTTTCGCAAGGCAGGCCCGCGACCGCGTCGAGCACCGAAGGGGCGGGCACTCCGGCGTCGGCGGCCGTCGACGGCGATCCCGGCACCCGCTGGGCGAGCGCCTGGAGCGATCCGCAGTGGCTGCAGGTCGACCTCGGTGTTCCGGCCGACCTCAGCGAGGTCACCCTGAACTGGGAGGCCGCCTACGCGACCGGCTACGAAATCCAGGTCTCCGACGACGCCGGTACCTGGCGGACGGCCTACCGCACGACGACGGCGACCGGCGGGGTCCACACTCTCGCCGTCAGCGGTCACGGCCGTTACGTCCGCCTCTACGGCACCCACCGCGTCGGCGGCTACGGCTACTCGCTGTGGGAGTTCCAGGTCAGCGGCACCCCGGCGGCGGGCTCCGGGGGCACGCGGGTGACCGGCACCCAAGGCAACTGGCAGCTGACGGTCGACGGAACACCGTGGATCGTGCGCGGCCTGACCTGGGGCCCGCCGGCCGGCGAAGCGGCGGCGCGGATGCCCGAGCTGCACGCGATCGGCGTCAACACGGTCCGCACCTGGGGCACCGACGCCACCTCCCGGCCGCTGTTCGATGCCGCGGCGGCCAACGGCATCAAGGTCGTGGCCGGGTTCTGGTTGCAACCCGGCGGCGGCCCGGGCAGCGGCGGCTGTGTCGACTACACGACGGACACCGCGTACCAGAACACGATGCTCGCCGAGATCCGGAACTGGGTGACCACCTACCGGACGCACCCCGGCGTGCTGCTGTGGAACGTCGGGAACGAGTCGATCCTCGGGATGCAGAACTGCTACTCCGGCACCCGGCTGGAGCAGAACCGGATCGCCTACACGCGCTTCGTCGACCAGGCCGCGCAGGCGATCCACGCGATCGACGCGAACCACCCGGTCACCTCGACCGACGCCTGGACCGGCGCGTGGCCGTACTACAAGGCGTACGCGTCGAACCTCGACCTGTACGCGGTGAACTCCTACGCCCACGTCTGCCAGGTGAAGCAGGACTGGCTCGCCGGTGGCTACACGAAGCCTTACCTCATCACCGAAACCGGTCCGCCCGGCGAGTGGGAGGTGCCGAACGACGGCAACGGCGTGCCGGCCGAGCCGTCCGACCAGCAGAAGCGCGACGGGTACGGCACCGCGTGGAACTGCGTGCTGGCCCACCCCGGCGTGGCGCTCGGAGCCACGCTCTTCCACTACGGTACCGAGGGCGACTTCGGCGGCGTCTGGTTCAACATCACCACGGGCGGCGAAAAGCGGCTGTCGTGGTACGCCGTCCGCAGGCTCTACAGTGGACAGACCGGCGGCAACACGCCGCCGGTGATCGCGTCGATGAACCTCAGCCGCAGCACCGGCGTCCCGGCGGGCGGCACCTTCACGGTGACGGCCGCGGTGTCCGATCCGGACGGTGACCCGATCGCCTACACCATGGGGTACAACAGCAAGTACCTGAACAACGCGTCGGGCCTGATCCCGGCGCCGTTCACCGGGAGCGGGACGTTCACCGTCACGGCGCCGCAGCAGCCGGGCGTGTGGAAGCTGTACCTCTACGCCCGGGACGGCCACGGCAACGTCGGCATCGAGACGCGCTCACTGCGGGTCGGCTGAGGCGAACACCGCCGTGGTCACGGCCCGAGCCGCGGTGCGGTCGCCGAGCAGATCGGTGTTGTCGGCGAACTGGTCGACGGCGCCGACGAGCGGACGGCCGCGCAGTTCGGCGTCGCCGATGCCGTCGGCGAGCGCTCGGCTGAAGCGGTCGGCGTGCAGGACCTGGAACGGCCGGTCGTGGTACGGGCGGGCGCGGGGGTCGACCGGCTCGGTGAGCCCGAGCCGGTTGTGGAGCCCGGCGACGGCGGTGTAGGCCGTGGCGAGGTGGGTTTCCCGGTCTCGCCAGGTTGTGGCGGCCAGGGCTCCGGCCAGCGCCGGAGTGATCGCGGCGGCGAACGGGAGCCGGGCGAACGCGCTGCCGAGCCACTTGCTGTACGGCGGGTAGCGGCGGTGCATCACCAGGCTCAGCCGCATGAGGTCGCGCACGAGGCGTGCGGCGACGACGGCCGAGCCGAGTTCGTCGCCGACTTCTCCGCACCGCCCGACGAAGGCCTCTTCCTGGGAGATCCGCTGCCACTGGGCAGCCAGGACGTAGCGCCAGACCTGGTCCGGGTACCAGGTGAGCCGCGAACGGACGGAGGCGAGGTCCCCGGCCGGGTCGTGGAAGACCGCGCCGGCGGTGAGCTCGGCCAGGGTCTGCGTCGGGGTGGCGAGCCAGTCCCGGGTGGTGACCCTTTCGCGCGGATCGAAGCCGAGGTGACCGGTGAGCCACTCGCCGAGGGTGGTCACCTCGACGCGGTGGAAGACCGGCCCGTCGGTCAGGGCCATGTGCCGGACGTGGGGGTGGTCGGTGGGGGCGAAGTTCGTGGGGTAGCCGTGGAACGCCTTGGGCAGCTTCCGGCTCAGCGCTTCGGCGACGTCCCGGCACGCATCCCGGTGGGTCAGGAACACCTGCAGGCGCGGCCCCCATTCGTGATCGGCGGACCGGGCGGTGTCGAAGCCGAGGACTTCCGAGCCGGTGCCGATCCGCGCGGCCGTGTGGGGCAGGTCGCCGAGCAGCGGCCGCACCGCCTCCTCGTAGAAGCGGCGCGACAGGTCGAGTCCGGGGAGGAAGGAGGGGGCCATGACGGGCATGGTGCCGCGCTCGGGCGAGGCCGGCGACCGGATTTCGCGGTGGTCCCCCGGGTGCCGGGGGACCACCACGGCGTCACCCTTCGGAGAGGCAGAAGAGGTGCCCCTCGGGGTCCTGCAGGACGACCCAGTCGCCGCCGCCGGGCTGGAAGTCCGGCTTGGTGGCACCGAGCGCCAGGAACTCCTCGGTGGCGCCGGCGAGGTCGCCGACCCGGAGGTCGAGGTGGGCGTGCTTGGCGTCGTCCGGCCACGCGGGGCCGCGGTAGCCCGCGACGCGCTGGAAGCCGAGGCCGACCGGGCCGCCGCCGAGCTGGACGGTGTCGTCGTCTTGGTAAGTGACCTCCCAGCCGAGTGCCTTGCCGTAGAAGGCGGCGAGCGCGGCCGGATCGGCGCAGTCGAGGACGACGGTGGTGAGTTCTGCGGGCACGGATGGCTCCTTTCGTCGTGCGGCAGCCTGCCCGCCGTCCCGGGGTGCGGTCTTGAAGATCCTTGCGGGCCGGAAAGTGTCGTACCCCCGGCGTACGGTCCGGGGCGTGCGGGAAGCAGTCGAAGTCGTGGCCGGCGCCGGGTACTCGGTGAGCGTGGTCCGGTGCGCCGACGACCACACCGGCTGGTCGCCGGCGGAGGTGTCGTCCGGCCACCGGATGGTGCTCGTGCGCCGGGGCCGGTTCCGCCGCCGGGTCCGCGGACGGACGGCGGACGCCGACCCGACGGCGGCGTACCTGGCGGCCCCGGGCGACGAGGAGCGTTTCGCCCACCCGGCGGGCGGAGACGTCTGCACGTCGGTGGAGTTCGGGTCGCCGTTGTGGCACCGCCTGGCGGGAGAGAGGGAGGTGCCGCCGACGGTGTATGTGGACGGCGCGCTCGAGCTGGCCCACCGGCGCGTGGTGGCGTCGGCGGCCGACCCGGACTACGCGCTGGCGGAACAACTGCTGGTGTTGGTGGGAGCGGCGATCGGGCAATCGTCGCGGCGGTCATCGCCGGACGACGGCGCGTGGGTGGCCCGAGCCCGCGAGGCGATCGTGGCGGACGACCCCTCGGCGGCAGGGTTGTTTTCGCTGGCGGAGTCGCTGGGGGTGTCGCCGTACCGGTTGAGCCGGGCGTTCCCGAGGGAGGTAGGGGTTTCGCTGACGCGGTACCGGAATCGGGTCCGGGTCGGTCGCGCGCTGGAGCGGTTGGAGGCGGGGGAGCAGGAGCTGGCGAGGCTGGCGGCCGAGCTGGGGTTCGCGGACCAGGCGCACTTGACCCGGACGGTTCGCGAGCACGCGGGAGCGCCACCGGGCGCGGTGCGCCGGCTGTTGGCGGGGTGAGGCCCGGGTTCGAGGACCGTGAGGTGAGGTGGTCGGGCGGGGTGAGGCCGGAGCGGGGAGATGCGCTCGGCGCGCTGGCGCGCGGCCGCCGGGCTCCCCGCAGCGGGCGGTCGCCGGGCTCACCACAGCGCGTGGCCGCCGGGCTCACCACAGCGGGCGGTCGCCGGGCTCACCACAGCGGGCGGTCGCCGGGCCGCCACAGCGCGCATCCGCGAGGCCCCCAAGGCGCGAAGATGGGCGATTCCTCCGGCCGCACGCCCGTGGTCCGCACACTGCGCCACACCCGCGAACCCTCGTCGCCCGGCCACATCCCGCGAGCGGCCCGGGTCCGGACGCGAAAAGGGGCGGCGCGGCGGGTGGGTTAGGCGCGTGGCCACCCCCAGCGGCCACGTGAGTCACCCGTGGGCCGCTGCGCCACCCCGGGCCGGTGTCACGTTTCCGAAACACCGGACAGGCGTATCGTAGTCTTTCCGGCACAGGATGTGTCAAGTTTTCGGAACAGCTACGCTGTCCGGTGTCACGTTTCATGTCTGCAGGTGGTGTGTGGTGAGCGAAGAGCGCAGTTTCGCCGAACGGCTGGCGCACCTGATCGCGACCGTGCACCCGCCGGACCGCAAGCCGTACTCCTACCGGGAGATCGCGCACGGCGTCGCCGAGCAGACCGGCGTCACGATGTCGGCCACCCACGTCCAGCAGCTCGCCGTCGGCGCGCGCAAGGATCCCAAGCGCTCGCACATCCAGGCGCTCGCCCAGTTCTTCGGCGTGCCCGTCACGTACTTCTTCGACGACGGCGTCGCCGGCCAGGTCGACCAGCAGGTCGAGGACGTCGTCGCGTGGCGTGACGACGAGGCGCGGAACCTGGCGCAACGAGCCATGCGGCTGTCCCCACGCGACCGGGAGACCGTCACGGCCCTGCTGGACCAGCTCAGCAGCTACGACGACACCCGCAGGCGCACCGGCCGGCGACGGAAGCCGGAGTGACCGCGGGCGGCTCGGCTACGATGACCCGGTCCGTGTTCGCGCCCCGGTGCACCCGGCTGGCGCCCGGTGACCAGGGAGGACCCATCGACGAGCCCGGCCTGCCGGCCCTCCGCGACCGGGCACGCGAGCGCGTGCGGACGGTGCTCGCCGCCGTCCCGCTGCCGCGGCCGTGGTCGATGAACGCCTGGGTCGACGGCCTCGAGCGGTGGCGGGGCCGCGAGATCGACCTCGTCCCGATCGCCTACCGGCCCGGCCAGCCGTCCGGGGCGTGGCAGGCCCGTCCGGACTACGACCTGATCGCCTACGCCGAGCACACGTCGGCGCTGCACCAGGACCACATCATCGCCCACGAGCTCGCCCACATGCTGTGCGCGCACACCGGGACCTGCCTGATGTCGGAGGCCGAAGCCGCCGAGCTCGCCCCGGACCTCGCGCCGCGGGCGTTGTCGCACCTGCTCACGCGCGTCACGACCGGGACCGACGAGTACGAAGCCGAGCTGATCGCCGTCCTGCTGATGAGCGCGGCGACGAGCGAGCCACCCGCCGTTCAGCCGGGCGCGTCCGGCCGAGCGGCGGACCAGGCTAGGCGGCTGGCGGCACTCCTGGGATAGTCGCGTTTCGTGATCGACATACTTTTCGTCGGGGTCGGGCTCTTCGCGCTGTTCGCCGGAATCTGGCGCGCGGCCCGCGCCCGGCGTACCGGCGCGGGTGCGGGCCTGGCCGTCTCGCTCATCGCGCTGGGCGCGGCGTTCTGCTTCCTGTCGAACCGGGCCCAGCAGTTCGAGAGCGAGATCTACCCGAGCCTGGGCCGGCTGCTGTCGAACCTGGCGACGATGGTCGCGGCGTACGGCATCGGCCTGACGGTCGCGGAGATCAGCGGCACCCGCGACCGTGGCCGCCGCACCCGGCTGGTCGCGCTCGGCGTCGCGCTGACGGTGCTCGTGGTGACGTTCTTCAGCACCCCGGACCTGCCGCGCGGCGTCGGCGTGTTCGACGACCTGTACCGCACCCACCCGACGCTGGTGGTCTACGTCTTCACCTACACGGTCTACCTGGGCTTCGCGGTCCTCGACATCGGCTTCATGGCGGCGGTGACGATCCGGGCGAGCGGGGGCGCGCTGCGTGCCGGGCTGGCGCTGTTGCTGCTGGCGTCGGGGTTCGCGGTCGCCTACCTGGCCGGAAAGGTGGTCGGGACCCTGCGCGCGCTGCAGGCCGAGCACCCGGTCAAGGCGTTGTGCCGCGGGCCGTTCTCGACGCTGCCGTGCGCTCTGGACGTCGGGTTCCCGGCGGTGTCGGTGCTGCTGATCGTGGTGGGCCTGACGATCCCGGCCGTCCCCGGCCTGGTGGCCGCGCGCCGCGACGCCCGGACGCTCCGCCTGCTCCGGCCGTTGCGCGCCCACCTGACGCGGCGGTTCCCGGAGATCACACGCATCGACCCGTCGGGGGAGTCCCGCCGGGAGCGCCTGCTGACGGCGATGAGCGAGACCAACGACGGCTTGATCCTCGCGGGCGTGACGCCGGACGTCCCACCCGCGACGGCGGCCAGGCTGGTGCGCGACCTCCCGGACGAGCCGTCCGAGACCGAGCCGCCCACCGCGGCGGCGGAACCGTTCGCCGCGGACGTCGCCCGCCTGCGCGCCATCGCCCGCGCCTACCAGAGCCTGGAGGGGACACCGGCGCCCGAAGCCACCGGCCCGTGACCCGGCCTCACCCGCCGAACGGTGCCTCCAGCCGGAGCTCCCAGCCACGCTCGGTCAGCGCCACCAGCTGCAGCCCGTCGGCGCGATCGGTCAGCGGCAGCAGCGGCCGCACTCCCTCGGCGACCTGCGCGAGCGCCTCGTCCGAGCCGCCCATCGCGACGGTCAAGTGCGCGGCGGGGCGCGGACCGAACCGGCCCCCGTAAGGCAGCACGGACGGCCATCGAGCACAGACCGCATCGGCCACGGCCTGCAAGTCGGGAGCGGCAAGGGCCACGAAACCCGGCGCCACGACCAGCTCCGCCAGCTTCACGTCCGGGGGAGAGACGGCGGCCGCCAGCGAGCGGACCTCCGCCAGGACCGCGTCGGTCAGCGACGCGTCCGGCAAGAAGGGGTACAGCGCCGTCACGTGGGCGTGCAGGACAGGACGGACCAAACCAGGGTCGACCCGCCGGGCCACGGCCAGCGCCGGCTCGGCAGCGGGCAACACCATCACGAGCGCGGTGGTTCCGACGGAAGGCACCCACGCATCATGGCACTCAGGCGACGGCCGCCGCCGGGAAGCGGCCCGAGCGGGCCAGTGCCAGGCTTCGCCGGCACAACGCCATCAGCTCCTGGTTGGCCCGGCTGTGCGGAACCTCGCCGCACAGCCCGCAGCGGATCGTCACCTCGCCCGCGAGCTCGTCGACGGCCACCAGGGCCTGGTGATCACAGCGACGGCACCAGCGGTACCCGATCGCCGGGTTCGTGTGCACCGGTGAGGCCACGCAGTCGTGGAGCCAGCGGCGGTGGGTCCGGCACGTCACGCGGTCCGTCGGATCCAGGCCGCCGGCGTCCTCCACCCCGTCCTCCTGCGCCAGCGTGGCCGCCAGCAGCGGATGGCGCGGTGCCGCCGGCCGGTCTTCCAGGCTCGGTGTGGCCCACGCGTGGTGGTCGCCGCATCGGCACTTGTCGGTCATTTCGCCCCCAGTCTCCGGGTCGTTCGCTGCGTCGAGTGTGAGCGGGGCAACAGGAGCCGACAACCGGAAAAACGCGGACTTTCGACCGGCGGCACGTCACCCGCGGCAGGCGGACGAGCGGACTTCGGCGCGCGGATATGCGAACATATGTTCTATGACCGACGAGGGGCCCATCCTGCACGCCGACCTCGACTCGTTCTACGCCTCCGTCGAACAGCGCGACGATCCGGCGCTCAAGGGACGGCCCGTGATCGTCGGCGGCGGGGTCGTGCTCGCCGCGAGTTACGAGGCCAAGGCCTACGGCGTGCGCACCGCGATGGGCGGCGCGCAGGCCCGCCGGCTGTGCCCGCACGCCGTCGTCGTGCGCCCGCGCATGTCCGCGTACGCGGCCGCCAGCCGGGCGGTCTTCGACGTCTTCCACGACACCACCCCGTGGGTCGAAGGGATCTCGATCGACGAGGCGTCCCTCGACGTCGGGGGGTTGAGCAGGATCGGCGGGCGGCCGAGCCACGTCGCCGAACGGCTGCGCGCGGCCGTCGCCGAGCGGGCCGGCCTGCCGATCACCGTCGGGGTGGCGCGGACGAAGTTCCTCGCCAAGGTCGCCAGCCGGGTCGCCAAGCCCGACGGCCTGCTCGTCGTCCCGCACGACGGCGAGCTCGAGTTCCTGCACCCGCTGCCGGTTTCGGCGCTCTGGGGCGTCGGCAAGGTCACCGCCGAGAAGCTGCGGGCGCGCGGGATCACCACCGTCGGCCAGCTGGCCGCGTCCGAGCACGTCGACCTCGTCGGGCTGCTCGGCCGGGGCGCCGGGGCACACTTGCACGACCTGGCGCACAACGAAGACCCGCGCCGGGTCGAGATCGGGGTGCGGCGGCGCTCGATCGGCGCCCAGCGGGCCCTCGGGCGCGGCCGGCGGACCCCGGCCGAGCTCGACGTCGTGCTCGTGGCGCTCGTCGATCGGATCGCCCGCCGGTTGCGCGCCGCCCGCCGCGTCTGCCGCACCGTGACGATCCGGCTGCGCTTCGCCGACTTCTCGCGCGCCACCCGGTCGCACACGCTCACCGACCCGACCGCCGGCACCGGCGTGCTGCTCGACGCCGCGCGCGAACTGCTCGTCGCCGCGCTGCCGTTGATCGCCGACCGCGGGATCACGCTGCTGGGCGCGGCGCTGTCCAACCTGGCCGACGACAACCCGTTCCAGCCGGCGCTGCCGTTCGAACGACAGCGGGCGACCGAGCTCGACACCGCGCTGGACGCGGTGCGCGACCGCTTCGGCAAGGCCGCCGTCACCCGCGCGGTGCTGCTCGGCCGTCCGGACGACCTCGAAATGCCGATGCTGCCGGACTGAGGTGTCGGCCGGGCCGGCCCGGAATGCGCGCGTGCGTCAGCGCGGAAAGCGCGGCGGGCCGCAGCGCGTCGGTGCGCCGCCACAGCCGCGCGTCGACGCTCTCCCGCTGTCCCGCCTGCTCGACGACGTCGAAACCGGCGTCGCGCAAGAGCCCGGACAAGGCCGCGGGGGAGAGGAACGTGTGCCACGGCTCACCCTGCCCGGCGACCACCGGCCCGACGGCTTCGGCGTAGCCGTTCCCGGCCGCGTCGCGCAGTTCCGCGGGTAGCAGGTGATCGGCCACGATTTCCGATCCCGGCGCGAATCCGCCGAGCTCCCGCAATGCCGCGGCAATCGCCGTTCGGGTCAGGTACATGGTGACACCGAGCCAGCTGACGAACACGGGGCGAACCGGGTCGAGTCCACTCTGGACGAGCCGTTCCCGCAGCGGTTCGGCTTCGAAGTCGACCGGGACGAAGGTGACCGAAGCCGGTTCGGCGACGCCGGCGGCGGCCAGCAGTTCCCGTTTGGCCGACTGGGTCGCCGGATGGTCGACCTCGAACACCCGGAATCGTCGCGGCGCGGTCCGATACGCGAACGAATCGAGCCCGGCGCCGAGAATCACATACTGGTCTATACCGGAATTGCCACGCATCAGGCGCGCTTCGGCGAACCGGCTCCGGCAGACCGCTTCGGCGCGGGCACCGGCCAGGATCGGGTGGGTACCGTGGAGCCGGTGGTAGGCCAGGAGTTCCTCGGCGCGGGCCCCGAGCAGGCGCGCCGCGAAGGTGTCGGAGAAGATGAACGGTTCGGTGTCGACGAGCAAATGAGCCGCACGCGCGGCGGCGGCCGTGAAGGCGGTCCGGCTGACCCGGGGAGCATTAGCGGAAAGCTCGGCAAGGTTCATGCCACCACGGTACCGATTCGATTTCGAGCATATCACAAAATTGAATCCCGGACAAGACGACGAGCATTTCGGCTCGGTTGCGGTCACTCTGGACGCGGACGACCCGTTCGCCGCAGCGGCCATTGTGGACGCTTCCGGGTGTCGCGCGTGCCGGGCCTGATTCGACACGTTAGGGTCAGTCCGACCGTGTTCTGGAGAAGATGAGGAACGACGAATCATGGCGCAACGGGTACAGGTCCAGATGGTGGACGACCTCGACGGCAGCGAGGCTTCGCAGACCGTCCCCTTCAGCCTCGACGGCGTGACGTACGAGATCGACCTGTCCGAGGAGAACGCCTCCGCGCTCCGGGACGAACTGGCTCGCTACGTCGCCGCCGCGCGGCGCATCGGCGGCCGCAAGGTCCGCCTCGCGACCGGCCAGTCGCTGGGTGGTGCGTCCGGCTCGGGCACCGACCGCGAGCGCAATCGGCAGATCCGCGAATGGGCCCAGGCGAACGGCTACGAGGTCGCCGAGCGCGGCCGTCTGTCCAGCGAGATCATCGCCGGCTTCGAGGCCGACCAGGCCGCGGCGGCCGAGCCGGCCGACGCCAAGCCGGCGCGCAAGCGAGCGACGCGCAAGAAGTCTTGAAGGCCGGGTCCGCTCCGGCTGGGCGGCGCCGTCGGGTGCCGCCCAGCCGGTAGGCCGCCCTTCATCGAGGTGGCGGTCGGTATTCCTTTGGTGTCACACGGTCACGCGTTCGGTTCGAAGTGGACGTTGTGCCCGCCCCGACGCCGCCGAACGGGCATCGCCCGGTCCGGCGCGCCGCGAAAAGCTTGTCGGAGAGCGGCTCCGATGGCCAGACTGTCAGTGCTCCGCGCGGCCGGTACCGCGGTGGAGCACCGGCCCGGTGGCCGCCTCCTCCCTCGATGGCCACCGGGCCGCCTCCTTTTCGCGGGTGTGACAGCCCCATTCGGCCATCCGGGCGCCGCCCACCTCCTCCGGTAGACATCCGCGCCGAACAAGCGCACACTCGGGCTACTCCATACTGCATACAATCTTCAGTTTGCGGGAGGCGGTCGCCATGGGCGAGGTGCGCGAACTCCGGGACGTCTACGGACGGCGGTACCGCGTCGGCGAGTCCGACCGGGAACTGCTCGGCCGGCCACGGTCGTGGATCACCTGGCTCGCCGCGGCGGCCATGCTCGCCGCCGGGGTGCAGCAGTACGGCTTCGGCGCGATCGCGCCGTCGCTGAGCCGGACGCCCGGCTGGTCGTTCGGCGGCGTCGTCCTCGCCCTCGCGGTGTGGGCCATCTGCCAAGCCGGCGCCGCGTTCCCGGTGGCGTGGCTCCGGGAACGCGGCCGGCTCCCCGCGCCCGCGGCGATGGCCGCCGGCGCGGTCCTGTGCGCCGCCGGGCTCGTGACGCTCGGCCACGCCACCAGCCTGACCACCGTCTTCCTCGGCTACTCCGTGCTCGGCGGGTTCGGCACCGGCATGGTGTACGCCACGTGCGTCGGCGCGGTGCTCGCCTGGTTCCCGGACGGCACCGGGCCCCGCGCCGGCATCGTGAGCGGCGCCTTCGCCTACGGCAGCGTCCCCTTCGTCGTGCTCGCCGCCGGGCTGCCGGCCGCGCGCCCGGTCCTCCTGGACGCCACCGCCGCGATCGTGCTCGTCGTCATCGCCGGGTGCGCGGCGCTGCTGCGGTACCCGCCGCGGAACTGGTGGCCCACCACACCCGAACCGCGGGCCTGGGCCCTCGACCGGGCGCACAACCGGCGCCCGGCCGTCCGGCACTACCGGCCGGCGGAGCTGTTCCGGTGCGGGACGACGCTTTCGCTGTACCTCGTGGTCGTCCTCGCCGCCGCCGTGCTGCTGTTCGACCTGGCCTACCTGGCGACGTACACCGCCACGCGCAGCGGACCCGGGCTCGCCGCGGCCGCCCTGGCGCTGCTCGCCGCGGCCACCGGCAGCGGTCGGGTCCTCATCGGACGGCTCGCCGACCGGCTCGGCCGGCACCGGATCCTGCGCTTCGCCCTGCTCGCCGGCGGCGTCGCCCAATTCGTGCTGCTGTATTCCGGTGGCCACCGGCACGCCGTCGGCCTGCTGCTGGGCGTCGTGCTGGCCGGCCTCGGCAACGGCTGCTGCTACACGCTGCTCGTCGGCCTGGTGCGCGAGTACTTCGGCGAGGAATCGGCGGCGCAGAACTTCGGGATCCTCTACAGCGCCAAGGCCGTCGGCGCGGCGGTCGGGATCGGCCTGGCCACGCTCGTCGCGACGGAGCAGGGGTTCGTCGCGGCCGGCGTGCTGAGCCTGGCCGGCGCGGTGCTGTCCGGGCGGCTGACCCAGCCGGGCCGGCCCCGGTCCCTGCTGCCGGTGGCCTGACGTGGGGCGCATGACGAGCAGGCGGCGGGTGCTGCGCGTCCACGACGGACGGCACACCGCGCGGCCGGACACGCTGACCGTCGAGGAACCCCTCGAGATCCGGGTCGCCGGCCGGCCGCTGACGATCACCATGCGCACCCCGGGCGACGACTTCGACCTCGCCGCCGGCTTCCTGGTCGGTGAGGGCGTGGTCCGCGCGGCGGCGGACATCCGGTCGATCCGCTACTGCGCCGGCGCCACGGCAGACGGCGGCAACACGTACAACGTCCTCGACGTCGTGCTCGCCGACGGGGTCGCCCCGCCGGACGCCTCGGTGGAACGCAACTTCTACACGACGTCCTCGTGCGGCCTGTGCGGCAAGGCGAGCCTGGACGCCGTGCGCACGACGGTCACCTGGCCGGTCGCCGACGACCCCCTGGTCACCGACCCGGCGACACTGACCGCGCTGCCGGACGAACTCCGCGCCGCCCAGCGGGTGTTCGACCGGACCGGCGGCCTCCACGCGGCGGGGCTGTTCGACGCCGACGGAAAGCTGCTGTGCCTGCGCGAGGACGTCGGACGGCACAACGCGGTGGACAAGGTCGTGGGCTGGGCGACCCGGGACGGCGTGCTGCCGCTGTCCGGGACGGCGCTGATGGTGAGCGGGCGGGCGTCGTTCGAACTGGTGCAGAAGGCCGTGATGGCCGGGATCCCGTTGCTGGCCGCGGTGTCGGCGCCGTCTTCGCTCGCGGTGGACCTGGCCGCCGAGCTCGGCCTGACGCTCGTGGGGTTCCTGCGCGGGACGTCGATGAACGTCTACACGCGACCGGACCGCCTGGGCCTTCAGCCGAGCTGAGCGAGGACGGCGGCCACGGCGGGGCCGGCCTCGGCCCGGTGCCCGGCGGCGAGCTGCCACGGCACGGGCCGTGCGAACCGCCGCACGGTGAGCTCCGGAAACCGCGCGGCGGCGGAAGCGGGCAGGACGCAGGCGGCGAACCCGGCCCGCACCAGCCCGGCGGCGACGGCGAGCTCGTCGACTTCGAGCGAGATCCGGCGGTGGGGGAACGCGTGGTCGACGGCTTCGCGGATCGCCCAGCCGGGCGGGAAGTCGACGAGGGAGAGCGCGGAGAGGTCGGCCGGGGCCGAGCGCGCGCCGCCGGGTGCGGTGGCCAGGACCAGCTCTTCGGCGGGGAGCAGGGTGGTGACTTCGGCCGCTTCGGCGAGTTCGTCGCCGGCGCGGGTCACCACCACGTCCACAGTGGACTCCGGTGGCCCGCACCGCACCTGGCTCACCTCCACCCCGAGGCCCGGGTGCGCCTGCCGCAGCCGCGTCAGCACCCGGTGCAGGTCGGCCAGCAAGCCCGGGCGGACCCCCAGCCGCACCCGGCCGTCCACCGGGGACACTGCCGCCCGGGCCCGCTCCGCCGCCTCCAACGCCGCCCGCGCGGCGGGGACGAAGGCCTCGCCCGCGGGCGTCAGGACCACCCGGTGCGTCGTGCGGTGGAACAGCGGCGTGCCCAGGTCCCGCTCCAGCGCCCGGACCACTGTGGACACCGTCGACTGGACCGTTCGCAGGCGCTGGGCGGCCGCCGTGAAGCCGCCTTCCTCGGCGACCGCCACCACCACCGCCAGCTGGCGGAGCTCCATCAGCCCAGCAGCTCGCGGACCAGCGCCGCCGTCTCGCTCGGCGTGCGCCCGACCCGGATGCCCGCGGCTTCCAGGGCTTTCTTCTTCGCCGCGGCCGTGCCCGCCGAGCCCGAGACGATCGCGCCCGCGTGGCCCATCGTCTTGCCTTCCGGGGCGGTGAAGCCCGCCACGTACCCGACGACCGGCTTCGACACGTGGGCGCGCACGAACTCCGCCGCCCGCTCCTCCGCGTCGCCGCCGATCTCGCCGATCAGCACGATCAGGTCGGTCTCCGGGTCCTTCTCGAACGCCTCGACCGCGTCGATGTGCGTCGTCCCGATGATCGGGTCGCCGCCGATGCCCACGCAGGTCGAGAAGCCGATGTCCCGCAGCTCGTGCATGAGCTGGTAGGTCAGCGTGCCGGACTTCGACACCAGGCCGATCCGGCCCGGGCCGGTGATGTCGGCCGGGATGATCCCGGCGTTCGACCGGCCGGGGGAGATGATGCCCGGGCAGTTCGGGCCGATGATCCGCGTCCGCCCGCCGGCCGCGACGGCGTGCGCCCACAGCCGCGCGCTGTCGTGCACGGGGACGCCTTCGGTGATCACCACCGCCAGCCCGATGCCCGCGTCCACCGCTTCGACCACGGCGTCGGCCACGAACGGCGGCGGCACGAACAGCACGCAGACGTCGGCGCCGGCCGAGGCCATCGACTCCGCGACGCTGCCGAACACGGGCAGCGAACGGCCGGGGAATTCCACCCGCTGCCCGGCTTTGCGCGGATTCACCCCGCCGACGACGTTCGTCCCGGCGGCCAGCATCCGCCGCGTGTGCTTCGCGCCCTCGGAACCGGTGATGCCGGAGACGACGATCCGGCTGTTCTCGTCCAGGAAGACGGCCACGACTCAGACCTCCGCGATCGCGAGCTTCGCCGCCTCGCGGGCGGCGTCGTCCATGGTGGCCACCACGGTGACCAGGGGGTGGGCGGCTTCGGCGAGGATCCGCCTGCCTTCGGCGACGTTGTTCCCGTCGAGCCGGACGACCAGGGGCTTGGTGGCGCGCGCACCGAGGATTTCCAGTGACCGCACGATCCCGGTCGCCACCGCGTCGCACGCGGTGATGCCGCCGAAGACGTTGACGAACACGCTGCGCACCTGCGGGTCGCCGAGGATGACGGTCAGCCCGTCGACCATCACCTGCGCCGACGCCCCGCCGCCGATGTCGAGGAAGTTCGCCGGTCCGCGGGCGCCCGCCTCGGCCGCGGCCGCCGCCACGACGTCCAAAGTGGACATGACGAGCCCGGCGCCGTTGCCGATGACGCCGATGTCGCCGTCGAGCTTGACGTAATTGAGGCCCTTCGCGCGGGCGGAGCGCTCCAGCGGATCACCGTCCGAAGTGTCGTCGAACGACGAGGAACGGCGGAAGGAGGCGTTGTCGTCCAGGGTGATCTTGCCGTCCAGCGCGACGATCCCGGTCGCCGTCAGCGCCAGGGGGTTGACCTCGACGAGCGTGCAGTCCTCGGCGACGAACACGTCCCACAGCTTCTCGACGACGCCGGCGACTTCGCCGCGGACAGCGGCGGGGAACGCCGCCGCGACGGCAGCTGCGTCGACGCCGGCCAGGGGATTCACCGGCACGCGGACCAGCGCGTCCGGCCGGGTGGCCGCGACCTCCTCGATCTCCATCCCGCCTTCGGCCGACGCCATCGCGAGGAACGTCCGCCCGGCGCGGTCGAGCAGGAAGGACAGGTAGTACTCGTCGGCGATCTCGCTCGCTTCGGTGACCAGGACGCGGTGCACGGGGTGGCCCTTGATGTCCATCCCGAGGATGTCGTCGGCGGCCTGCTCGGCGTCGTCGGCCGTGCGCACCACGCGGACGCCGCCCGCCTTGCCTCGCCCGCCGGTCTTCACCTGGGCCTTGACCACCACCGGGCCGCCGAGGGCGACCGCGGCGGCCCGGGCCTCGGCCGGATCGGCGGCGACCCGGCCGCGGGGGACCGGGACGCCGTGCTTGTCGAAGAGGTCGCGGGCTTCGTGTTCGAAGAGGTCCATGCGGGAGCGTCCTTTCCGCGGCGGGGCAGGGCGAAGGGCGTGGAGTGGTGGTCCGCGGGGGCCGGTTCGGAGTCCGGAAAAACCCTGCGGATGGCCCTGGACACGGGCTGCTTGAAGAGTGACTATATGCCTACCCCATACGGTATGCAATCTACAGTCTGCCGCGAAGGGGCCGCTGACCTCGGACATCAGGCGACACACACCGCCGGACAAGAGAGCTCCGGTGGCGGACCAGAGGAGTTGAGCCATGGCGCTGACCACGACCGGCACCACCGCGGGGGAGAGTGCCGCCGCGACGAACGGCGCCGCGCCGGCCGGGATATCCGGCGGCCACCTGGTGGCCAAGGCGCTGAAGGCCGAAGGGGTCGACACGATCTTCACGCTGTGCGGCGGGCACATCATCGACATCTACGACGGCTGCGTCGACGAAGGCATCGAGGTCATCGACGTCCGCCACGAACAGGTTGCGGCGCACGCGGCCGACGGGTACGCGCGGGTCACCGGCAAGCCCGGCTGCGCGGTGGTCACCGCCGGGCCGGGCACCACCGACGCCGTCACCGGGGTCGCGAACGCGCTGCGCGCCGAGAGCCCGATGCTGCTGATTGGCGGCCAGGGTGCGCTGACCCAGCACAAGATGGGGTCCCTGCAGGACCTCCCGCACGTGGACATGATGACGCCGATCACCAAGTTCGCTGCCACCGTGCCGCACACCGCGCGCGTCGCCGACCTGGTGAGCATGGCCTTCCGCGAGGCCTACGCCGGCGCGCCCGGGCCGTCCTTCCTGGAGATCCCGCGGGACGTCCTGGACGCCCGCGTGCCGCTGGAAACCGCGCGCATCCCCGAAGCGGGCCGCTACCGGGCGTCGACGAAGAACGCCGGCGACCCCGCGGACGTCGAGAAGCTCGCCGACCTGCTGGTGCACGCCAGGAAGCCGGCCATCCTGCTCGGCAGCCAGGTCTGGACCACCCGCGCGACCGGGCCGGCCACCGAGCTCGTCCGGACCCTGAACATCCCGGCGTACATGAACGGCGCCGGCCGCGGCACGCTCCCGCCCGGCGACCCGCACCACTTCCAGCTCTCGCGCCGGTACGCCTTCGACAACGCCGATGTCATCGTCATCGTCGGCACCCCCTTCGACTTCCGGATGGGCTACGGCAAGCGGCTGTCGAAGGACGCCACCGTCGTCCAGATCGACCTCGACTACCGCACGGTCGGCAAGAACCGCGACGTCGACCTCGGCATCGTCGGCGACGCCGGCCAGGTCCTCGCCGCCGTCGCCGAGGCCGCGTCCGGTCGCACCGACAACGGCGCCGTCGGCCGCAAGACCTGGCTCGAGGAACTCCAGGCCGTGGAGGAGAAAGCGAAGCAGAAGCGGCTGCCACTGCAGCACTCCGACGCGAGCCCGATCCACCCGTACCGGCTGGTCCACGAGATCAACGAGTTCCTCACCGAGGACTCGATCTACATCGGCGACGGCGGCGACATCGTCACCTTCTCCGGTCAGGTCGTCCAGCCCAAGTCGCCGGGCCACTGGATGGACCCGGGTCCACTCGGGACGCTCGGCGTCGGCATCCCGTTCGTCCTCGCCGCCAAGCACGCGCGTCCGGACAAGGAGGTCGTCGCCCTCTTCGGGGACGGCGCCTTCAGCCTCACCGGCTGGGACTTCGAGACGCTCGTGCGGTTCGACCTGCCGTTCGTCGGCATCGTCGGCAACAACTCCTCGATGAACCAGATCCGCTACGGCCAGGCCGCGAAGTACGGCCTGCCGCGCGAACGCGTCGGCAACACCCTCGGCGACGTCCGCTACGACGAGTTCGCGCGGATGCTCGGCGGATACGGCGAAGAGGTGCGGGACCCGGCCGACATCGGGCCGGCGTTGCTGCGGGCGCGGGAGTCCGGCCTGCCGTCGCTGATCAACGTCTGGGTCGATCCCGACGTGTACGCCCCCGGAACCATGAACCAGACCATGTACAAGTGAGCGGAGGCCAGAGCATGGGCAAGGCACTGGAGGGCGTCCGCGTCCTCGACATGACCCACGTGCAGTCCGGACCGTCGTCGACGCAGCTGCTCGCCTGGCTCGGCGCGGACGTGATCAAACTCGAAACCCCCGGCCGCGGCGACATCACCCGCGGGCAGCTGCGCGACCTGCCCGGGGTGGACAGCCTCTACTTCACGATGCTCAACGCCAACAAGCGCAGCATCACGCTCAACATGAAGAGCGCCGAAGGCAAGGAAGTCTTCGAGAAGCTCGTGTCCGGAGTGGACGTCCTGGTCGAGAACTTCGGACCCGGGGTGGTCGACCGGTTCGGCTACCCGTGGGAGAAGCTGGCCGCGCTCAACCCGCGGCTGGTCTACGCCTCCATCAAGGGGTTCGGGCCCGGCCGCTACGCCGACTTCAAGGCCTACGAAGTGGTCGCGCAGGCCATGGGCGGCGCGATGAGCACCACCGGCTTCGAGGACGGGCCGCCGACCGCGACCGGCGCGCAGATCGGCGACTCCGGCACCGGCATCCACCTGGTGGCCGCCATCCTCGCCGCGCTGTACCAGCGGACCTCCACCGGCCGCGGCCAGCGCGTCCAGGTCGCCATGCAGGACGCCGTGCTCAACCTGTGCCGCGTCAAGCTGCGCGACCAGCAGCGGCTGGCCCACGGCCCGCTCGGGGAGTACCCGAACGAGAACTTCGGCGACGAGGTCCCGCGGTCGGGCAACGCGTCCGGCGGCGGGCAGCCGGGCTGGGCGGTGAAGTGCGCGCCCGGCGGGCCGAACGACTACATCTACGTGATCGTCCAGCCGCCCGGCTGGGCGCCGCTCGCGCGGTTGATCGGCAAGGAGGAGCTGGCCGAGGACCCGGCGTGGGCCACTCCCGAGGTGCGGCTGTCCAAACTGGACAAGATGTTCGCCCTCGTGGAGGAGTGGACCGAGAAGCACACCAAGTGGGAAGTGATGGAGAAGCTCAACGCGCACAACATCCCGTGCGGGCCGATCCTGTCCACGAAGGAGCTCATCGAGGACGAGACCCTGGCCGAACTCGGCTCGGTCGTCGAGGTCCCGCACCCCGAGCGCGGCAGCTTCAAGACCGTCGGCTGCCCGCTCAAGCTGTCCGACTCGCCGGTGGAGATCGAACGCTCGCCGCTGCTCGGCGAGCACAACGACGAGGTGCTGACCGAACTCGGCTACAGCGAGGCGGAACTCGAGAAGTTCCGCGCGGCGGGGGTGATCTGACGTGGCGGATCGCGCGGCGGTCGAGAAGATCCTGGAGCGGGCGGCGGCCGAGGGCCGGTCGTCGCTGACCGCGCCCGAGGGGCGTGCGGTCTGCGAGGCCTACGGTATCCCGACCCCGGCCGAACGGCTGGCGGCCACGGCCGAGGAAGCCGTGGCCCACGCCGAAGCCATCGGGCTGCCGGTGGTGCTCAAGATCGTCTCGCCGGACATCCTGCACAAGACCGAGGCCGGCGGCGTGCTCGTCGGCCTGGACGACGCCGAAGCGGTGAGGGCGGGCTTCGCGCGGATCCTCGACAGCGCGAAGGCCTACGACGCCGAAGCGCGGATCCTCGGCGTCCAGGTGCAGCGGATGCTCACCGAGGGCCAGGAGGTGATCATCGGCTCGGTCACCGACCCGACCTTCGGCAAGATCGTCGCGTTCGGCCTCGGCGGCGTGCTGGTGGAGGTGCTCAAGGACGTCACCTTCCGGCTCGCGCCGACGTCCGCCGGGGAAGCCCTCTCCATGATCGACGGCATCCAGGCGGCGGAAATCCTCAAGGGGGTCCGCGGAGCGCAGCCGGTCGACCGCGACGCCCTCGCCGCGGTGATCACCGGCCTCGGCGAGCTGGTCACCGACTTCCCGCAGCTGTCGGAAGTGGACCTGAACCCGGTGCTCGCGACACCACGGGGCGCCACCGCGGTCGACGTCCGGATCCTGATCGACCCGGACGCGGCGAAGGAGCCGCACCGGTTCACCCAGGAGGAGATCCTCGCGTCGATGAACCGGATCATGAAACCGGCGTCGGTCGCGGTGATCGGTGCGTCGGCCGAAGCCGGGAAGATCGGCAACTCGGTGATGAAGAACCTGGTCGACGGCGGGTACGCGGGGGAGATCCACCCGATCAACCCGAAGGCCGCCGAGATCCTCGACCGCAAGGCCTACCCGAGTATCACCGACGTGCCCGGTGACGTCGACGTCGCGGTGTTCGCCATCCCGGCGAAGTTCGTCCCCGCGGCGCTCGAGGAAGCCGGCCGGAAGGGTGTGGCCGGCGCGATCCTCATCCCGTCCGGCTTCGGCGAGACCGGCAACGTCGAGTTGCAGGACCAGGTCGTCGCGATCGCCCGCGAGCACGGCGTGCGCATCCTCGGCCCCAACATCTACGGCTACTACTACACGCCGGAAAACCTGTCGGCGACCTTTTGCACGCCGTACGACGTCAAGGGCGGCGTGGCCCTGTCGTCCCAAAGCGGCGGCATCGGGATGGCGATCCTCGGCTTCAGCCGCTCGGCGAAGATGGGCGTCTCCTCGATCGTCGGCGTCGGCAACAAGGCCGACATCGACGAAGACGACCTGCTCACCTTCTTCGAGCACGACGAGAACACCGAGCTCATCGCCATGCACCTCGAGGACCTCAAGGACGGGCGCGCGTTCGCGGAGACGGCCAAGCGGGTCTCGCGGCGCAAGCCGGTCGTGGTGCTCAAGGCCGGCCGGACGTCCCAGGGTGCCAAGGCGGCGAGCTCGCACACCGGCGCGCTGGCCGGCAACGACAAGGTCTACGACGACATCCTCCGCCAGAGCGGCGTGATCCGGGCGCCCGGGCTGAACGACCTGCTCGAGTACGCCCGCGGCATCCCGCTGCTGCCCACGCCGCAGGGCGAGAACGTCGTCATCATCACCGGTGCCGGCGGCTCGGGCGTGCTGCTCTCGGACGCCTGCGTCGACCACGGCCTCGGCCTGATGGCGATCCCGCCGGACCTCGACACGGCGTTCCGGGAGTTCATCCCGCCGTTCGGCGCGGCCGGCAACCCGGTGGACATCACCGGCGGCGAACCGCCCTCGACCTACCGCAACACGATCGCGCTGGGCCTGGAGGACGACCGCATCCACGCCCTGATCCTCGGCTACTGGCACACCATCGTCACCCCGCCGATGGTGTTCGCGGAACTGGTGTCCGAAGTCGTCGGGGAATATCGCGCGAAGGGCATTCACAAGCCCGTTGTCGCGTCGCTGTCCGGGGACGTCGAAGTCGAGGAGGCCGGCGACTACCTCTACGACCACGGAGTCGTCGCCTACCCGTACACGACCGAAAAGCCCGTGGCCGTGCTCGGCGCGAAGTACCGCTGGGCGCGGGCCGCGGGCCTGCTCTGAGCGTTTCCACAGGGGCTGGCCCGACCTCACGGAAAGGACGAAGATCCCACCGCACGACGGCAACAGAGGGACATGAGTCAACGGTGACGAAAGAGAACTCTTATGACCGCAGCCACGTACCAGGAGATCACCGACAAGAACGGAAGAGTCTACCGGGTCGGTGAGACCGACCGGGACATCATGGGCCGGCCACGGTGGACGATGGTCGTCCTGCCGTGGGTGGCCATGATGGCCATCAGTTCTTCGGAATACGCGTTCACTTCGGCCGAGGACACGCTGTCCTCGGCGCACGGCTGGCACGGCGCGCACATCTTCTGGCTGCTGGCCGTCTGGGTGTTCTTCCAGGCCGCGGTCGCCTTCCCCGCGGGCAAGATGCGGGAAAGCGGCCGGCTGTCGGCCCGGTCGGCGATGCTGCTGGGCGCGGCGGGCACCGTGCTCGGGTACCTGGCGCTGGCCTACGCACCGAGTGTCTTCTGGGCCTACCTCGGCTTCGGCCTGTTCGGTGGCGGCGGTGCCGGGTTCGTCTACGCGACCTGCATCAACATGGTCGGCAAGTGGTACCCGGAGCGCAAAGGCGGCAAGACCGGCTTCGTCAACGGCGGGTTCGCCTACGGCTCGGTCCCGTTCATCTTCATCTTCACGAACTACCTCGACCTGGGCAACTACGGCACCATCCTGCCCGCGGTCGGGCTCTTCCTGGCCGCGGCCGTCGCGGTCAGCGGGTTCTTCTTCCGGGACCCGCCGAAGAACTGGTGGCCGGCGCACGTCGACCCGCTGAAGGTGCCGGACGACCCGCGCGTGCGCCGGTCGCTGGCGAAGAACCCGCCCGCGGTCAAACAGTTCACGCCGCGGGAGGCGCTCCGGACCGGCATGCTGCCGCTGATGTGGATCTGCCTGCTGTGCACGGCGGGGGTCAACATCTTCGGCATCTCCGCGCAGGTGCCGTTCGGCAAGGAGATGGGCTTCGCGGGCGGCATCGTCGCGCTGGCGATGAGCCTCAAGGCGGTCATCAACGGCGCCGGCCGGGGCGTGATCGGCTGGATCTCCGACCGCTACGGGCGGCGGCAGACGCTGCTGCTGGTCTGCGTGGTGCTGGGGCTGGCCCAGGTGGCGGTGTACCTGTCCGGCTCGATCGGCAGCATGCCGCTGTTCCTGCTGGCGTCGATGGTGTCCGGGTTCGGCGGCGGGGCGATCTTCCCGCTGTTCGCCGCGCTGACCGCCGACTACTTCGGCGAGAACAACAACGCCAGCAACTACGGCCTCGTCTACAGCTCGAAGCTCGTCTCCGGGATCGTGGGCGCGGGCCTCGGGAAGCTGGTCATCGACGGGTGGGGCTACGGCGCGGCCTTCTACCTGGCCGCCGGGACGAGCCTGCTCGCCGCCGGTCTCGCCCTGTTCCTGCGCCAGCCGGGCCGCAAGCCGGGCGGGATGCGCTCCGGGCTCGCCGAAACCGAGCTCGTCGCGCGGCCCGCCACCGGCTGACGTCCGGCAGAACGGGACGGACCGAAATCGGCGCGGACGAAAGAGATTCCTCATGACCACAGCGCAATACCAGGAGATCGTCGACGAGAACGGCCGGGTGTACCGGGTCGGCGAGACCCCGCACGACATCATGGGACGCTCACGCAGCTGGATGGTGTGGCTGCCCTGGATCGCCATGATGGCGGTCAGCGTCTTCGAGTACGGCTGGGGTGCGGTCGAAGGCACCCTGGAGGAGAAGTACGGCTGGACGCTGTCGGACGCGTTCTGGCTGGCCAGCATCTGGGCGGTGTTCCAGGCCGGCGTCGCGTTCCCGGCCGGGCGCCTGCGGGAGAAGAACATCGTGTCGGCGAGGACGGCGATGCTCGCCGGGGCCGCGTGCAGCGCGATCGGCTACTTCACCATTTCCCACAGCGGCAACCTGGTGCTGGCGTTCGCCGGCTACTCGGTGCTGGGCGGGATCGGCGCCGGGCTGGTGTACGCGACCTGCGTCAACATGGTCGGCAAGTGGTACCCCGAGAAGCGCGGGGCACGGACCGGGTTCGTCAACGGCGGCTTCGCCTACGGTGCCGTCCCGTTCATCTACGTGTTCGCCGCGTTCCTCACCCCGGCCAACTATTCGACGATCCTCGACGTCATGGGCGTGTACATGCTCATCGCCGTCGGGGTCTGCGGGTTCCTGTTCAAGGACCCGCCGAAGAGCTGGTGGCCCAAGGACGTGGACCCGCTCACCTGGGTCCGCGACCGGAAGTCCGCGACCGGGGGACTGGCCAAGAACCCGCCCGCGGTGAAGCAGTTTTCGCCGATGGAAGCCGTCCGGACCGGGATGCTGCCGCTGATGTGGGTGTGCCTGGTGATCATCGGCGGGGTGTCGCTGTTCGGCATCAACTTCCAGGTGCCGTTCGCGAAGGTGAGCCACTTCGGCGCGTTCGTCGCCGCTTCGTCGGCCGGGGTCCTGGCGGTCGTGAACGGCACCGGCCGCGCGGTCGTCGGCTGGGCGTCGGACAAGCTCGGGCGGCGGCAGACGCTGACGCTGGTGCTGGTGATCGCGGCCGTCGCGCAGTTCGGCGTGCTGTACGCCGGGAACACGCACAACCTGGTGCTGTTCATGGTGTTCGCGTTCCTGACCGGGTTCGGCGGCGGCGCGTTCTACCCGCTGTTCGCGGCGCTGGTGCCGGATTACTTCGGCGAGAACAACAACGCGTCGAACTACGGGCTGGTCTACAGCGCGAAACTGATCGGCGGTGTCGGCGGCGGTGGGCTCGCCGCCGGGGTCATCAGCGTGTGGGGCTACACGGGCGCGTACCTCCTCGCCGGAGGTATCGCGCTCCTTTCGGCGGTGCTGACGCTGTTCCTGCGCCAGCCCGGCCGGAAGCGCCACCAGCTCGCCGAAACCGAGCTGGTGGCGCGCCGGCCGTCGGCGTCGGCCGGCGGCTGATCCGGTGTTCGCTCCCCGGTCCTGCCGGACTCAGGATCGGGGAGCTTCCGGACGTTCGTGGTAGGCCTGGCGGGTGCGTTCGGTGTGCTTGGCCATGATCTGCTCGGCCTGGCCGGCGTCCTGGGCGGCGATGGCGTCGATCAGCTCTTCGTGCTCGTGCCAGGCGTCCTGGCCGCGGGGCCGGGCGATGGGCGTGTAGTACCAGCGGACCCGGCGGTCGACCAGGCCGATCAGCTCCGCCAGCACCTTGTTCCCGGACAGTTCGGTGATGCACGCGTGGAGGGCGGCGTTGGCCGCGACCAGGCCTTCGGTGTCGTCCTCGGCGAGCGCGCTGACGCCGGCCTGCTGCAGTTCCTGCAGGCGGGCGACGTCGGCGGGGGTGGCCCGGCCGGCGGCGAGCTTCGCGGAGTGCGTCTCCAGCACGCTGCGGACGCTGAGCAGCTGGTCGGCCTCCTCGTCGGTGGGCAGGTGCACGAAGGCGCCCTGGGCGGGGCGGAGGTCGACCCAGCCTTCGCTCTGCAGCCGCTGCAGGGCCTCCCGGACCGGCTGCCGGCTCACGCCGAGGTACTCGGCGAGGTCGGCCTCGACCAGGTGCTGCCCGGGTTCGAGGGTGCGGTTGATGATCAGTTCGGCGAGTGCTTCGTAGACGACCTGGCGCAGCGGCGCGGGCCGCTCGACGCGCTTGGCGGCCGTCGAGCTGAGCGAGCCCTTGGCCGTGCGGCGGCCGGTCGGGCCGCGGTCGGGCAACGGGGAAGCGGGCTGGCTCACGGGACACCTCGAGTCGGCAGGGAAGGACTGATCCACGCTCAGAATACAGGTTTTGGTATGCAAAATCCCAGATCTCACCCGTAGTGGGCGGGTTCGGGTCGATGTGGATCAACGACGCCGGGGCGTTGTGACCCACGGTGTCTTATTTGTCGCTCTTCGCTGCGCCGCCCGAGTGGCCGCATCGCGAAGGCTGGTTTCGATCATGGATCCAGGATACTGTATGCAATACCGCTGGACCTTGGAGGCGCGTCATGAAGGTGGCTGTTCTCGGGGCCGGGGCGATCGGCGCCTACGTCGGGGCCGCGCTGCACCGCGGCGGGACGGAGGTGCACCTGATCGCCCGCCGGGCCCACCTCGCGGCGATGCGCGAGCACGGCGTCCGCGTGCTCAGCCCGCGCGGCGACTTCACCGCCCATCCCCACGTCACGGACGACCCCGCCGAAGTGGGCGAGGCCGACTTCGTGTTCCTCGGCCTCAAGGCCAACTCCTACGCCTCGTGCGGCGAGCTGCTCGCCCCGTTGCTCGGACCCGAAACGGCGATCGTGGCCGCGCAGAACGGCATCCCGTGGTGGTATTTCCACGGCCTGCGGGGTCACCCGCTGGAAGGGCAGCGGGTCGAGACGGTCGACCCCCGCGGTTCGGTCACCGTGGCGCTCGGGCTGCGGCGGGCGATCGGCTGCGTCGTCTACTGCTCGACGGTCATCGAGGAGCCCGGGGTCATCCGGCACCTGGAAGGCACCCGGTTCTCCCTCGGCGAGCCCGGCGGCGAGATCTCCGCGCGCTGCAAGGTGCTCAGCGCGTCGATGATCGCCGGCGGCCTCAAGGCGCCGGTCGAAACCGACCTGCGCAACGACATCTGGATCAAGCTGATGGGCAACGTCGCGTTCAACCCGCTGTCGGCGCTGACCCGGGCGACCATGGCCCAGATGTGCGAGCACGAGGACACCCGCGAGCTCGTCGCCACGATGATGACCGAGACCCTGGCCATTGCCCGCGCGGCCGGGGCCGACCCGCGGATCTCCGTCGAGAAACGCATCGACGGCGCTTGGCGCGTCGGCCACCACAAGACGTCGATGCTCCAGGACCTGGAAGCCGGCAAGCCCCTCGAGATCGACGCGATCATCGGCGCGGTCGTCGAGCTGGCCGGCCTCACCGGCGTGCCCGCGCCCGCGCTGCGGTACGTCCACGCCGCGATTTCCCTGCTCGACCACACCAGCAAAGTCCCCGTCGGGTCGCACTGACCGGAGGTCCCCGTGAAGCGCAGGAACACCGAGCCGTACGTCCGGCTCACCCGGCCCCTCGTGCGCGATTCCGGCGTGCTGCGGCCCGCGACCTGGGAGGAAGCCCTCGACCGGGCGGCCGCCGGGATCCGCCGCACCCTGGACGGCAAGGGGCCCGAGGCGTTCGGGATGTTCTCGTGCGCCCGCGCCACCAACGAGATGAACTTCGTCGCCCAGAAGTTCACCCGCGCGGTGATCGGCACGAACAACGTCGACTCGTGCAACCGCACCTGCCACGCGCCCAGTGTCGCGGGGCTGGCGCGGGTGTTCGGCAGCGGTGGCGGCACCTCCTCCTACCAGGAGATCGAGGACGCCGACGTCATCGTGATCTGGGGCGGCAATCCCCGCGAGGCGCACCCGATCTTCTTCCACCACGTGCTCAAGGCCGTCCACAAGGGAGCGAAGCTCTTCGTCGTCGACCCGCGCCGGACCAGCACGGCGAGCTGGGCGCACCGGCAGCTGCAGCTCGAGGTCGGCACCGACATCCCGCTGGCGCACGCGATCGCCCGGGAGATCATCCACTCCGGACTCGCGAACACGACGTTCATCGAACGGGCCACCGAGGGGTTCGCCGAGTTCGCCGCGTCGGTCGAGCCGTGGACGCTGGAAGTGGCGGAGAAGACCACCGGTGTGCCGGCCGAGCTGATCCGCGAACTGGCGCATACCTACGCCCGGGCCGATCGCGCCCAGCTGTCCTGGACCCTCGGCATCACCGAACACCACAACGGCACCGACAACGTCCTGTCGCTGATCAACCTGGCGCTGCTGGCCGGGCAGGTCGGCCGCTACGGCGCCGGGCTGAACCCCCTGCGCGGGCAGAACAACGTCCAGGGCGGTGGCGACATGGGCGCCATCCCGGACCGGCTGCCCGGCTTCCAGGACGTCCTCGACGCCGACGTCCGGGCCAAGTTCGACACCGCGTGGGGCTCGGCGATCCCGCCGCGCAAGGGTCTCAACCTCACCCAGATGCTCGACGCGATGGAACGCGGCGACCTTACCTGCGTGTACATCATCGGCGAGAACCCGGTGCAGTCCGAAGCGGACTGCGAGCACACGATCAAGCGGCTGGCCAACGTCGACCACCTGGTCGTGCAGGACATCTTCCTGACCAAGACCGCGCAGCTGGCCGACGTGGTGCTCCCGGCGTCGGCGGCCTGGTGCGAGAGCGACGGCACCTTCACCAACTCCGAACGGCGGGTCCAGCGCGTCCGCAAGGCCCTCGAACCGCCGGACGGCGCGCGCGACGACATCGAACTGCTGTCGGAGCTCGCCCGCCGGCTCGGCCACGACTGGCACTACACCGGCGGTGAAGAGGTCTGGGACGAGCTGCGGTCGCTGTCGCCGATGCACGCCGGGATGTCGTACGCCCGGCTCGAAGAGCTCGGCGGGATCCAGTGGCCGTGCTTCTCCGAGGACACCCTCGAACCGACGTTCCTGCACGGCCGGCTCTGGGCCGGGGACCCGGCCGAACGCGGCCGCCCGGCACCGTTCACGGTGCTCGAGCACAGCCCGCCGGTCGACCTGCTCACCGAGGAGTTCCCGATCCGGCTCACCACCGGCCGGCGGCTGGATTCCTACAACACCGGCGTCCAGTCCGGCGGGTTCCCGTCCCCGCTGCGGCAGGGGGAGACCCTGGACCTGTGCCCGGAGGACGCACGGGCGCTGGGCGTCCAGCCCGACGAACTGGTCCGGATCTCGTCGCGACGCGGGGAGATCGTCGCCCCGGTCCGGCTGGACACGGGGCTGAAACCCGGGCTGGCGTTCATGACCTTCCACTTCCCGGACGAGGTCGACGTCAACGTCATCACCATCGAAGCCACCTGCCCGATCGCCGGGACCGCCGAGTACAAGGCGGCGGCCATCCGCGTCGACAAGCTCCCGGCCGAGGTCTGACATGGACCTCAAACTGCTGGACGCCGTCGCGTCGCGCGAAGAACGGGAGGCGGTCGCCGGGTTCGCCGGCGGTGGCCGGGACCAGCTGCTGCCCGCCCTGCACGCGGTCAACGACCGGGTCGGCTGGATCAGCCAGGGCGCGCTGAACCTGATCTGCGAGACGCTGCACGTGCCGCCCGCCGACGCGTACGGCGTGGCCAGTTTCTACTCGCTGTTCGCGCTGGAGGAGCGCCCGGAGCGGGTGGTGCACGTGTGCACCGACCTGGCCTGCCGGATCCGGGGCGCGGACACGGTCTGCGACGTCCTCACCGAGCACGTCGGCGCCGCGGGGAAGGCGCGCGGCGGGGTCACGTGGCTGCGCAGCCCGTGCCTCGGCGTCTGCGAACGGGCCCCCGCGGCGCTGACGTTCCAGGCCGGCGACCCGGCGACCACCGAGCTGCTCGCCCCGGCAACCGGCGCGTCGGCCGTGCTCGCCGCCGGGCGGCCACCGTCCCGTTCGGAGGGTGCGCCGCCGGTGATCCACCAGGAGGACGGGCTCCGGCTGCTCCGCCGGGTGGGCGTGGTCGACCCGGCCAGCCTGGACGGCTACCGCGCGTCCGGCGGCTACGCGGCCCTGCGCAACGCCCTGCGCATGGGCCAGGCCGCCGTGCTCCGCGAGGTCACGGACTCCGGCCTGCTCGGCCGCGGCGGGGCCGCGTTCCCGACCGGGCGCAAGTGGGCCGCCACCGCCGCCCAGCCCGCCGGGCCGCACTACCTGGTGTGCAACGCCGACGAGAGCGAGCCCGGCACGTTCAAGGACCGGGTGCTCCTGGAGGGCGACCCGTTCGCGCTGGTGGAGGCCATGACGATCGCGGCGTACGCGATCGGCGCCACCCGGGGGTTCGTCTACCTGCGCGGCGAGTACCCGCGTGCGTTGCGGCTGCTGCGCAACGCACTGGCGGTGTGCCGCGAACGCGGGTTCCTCGGCACGGACATCATGGGCCACCAGGGGTTCTCGTTCGACATCGAGATCCGGCGGGGCGCGGGTGCCTACATCTGCGGCGAGGAGACCGCGATCTTCAACTCGATCGAGGGCTTCCGCGGCGAACCCCGCACGAAGCCGCCGTTCCCGGTCGAGCGGGGGCTGTTCGGCAAGCCGACCGTGGTGAACAACGTCGAGACCCTCGTCAACGTCCCGCTGATCCTCACCGAAGGCGCGGCGGCCTACCGGTCGCTCGGCACCGACGCGTCGGCCGGGCCGAAGCTGTTCTGCCTCTCCGGGAACGTCGAACGTCCCGGTGTCTACGAAGTGCCGTTCGGGACGACCCTGCGGGAACTGCTCGCGCTGGCCGGGGGAGTGGCTTCGGGCCGGTCGTTGCGCGCGATCCTGCTGGGCGGCGCGGCCGGCGGGTTCGTCCGGCCGGACGAGCTGGACCTGCCGCTGACGTTCGAGGACGCGCGGGCGGCGAAGACGACGCTCGGCTCGGGTGTCGTCCTGGTCCTCGACGACCTCGCCGATCTCGGCGGGTTCCTGCTGCGGATCGCCGAGTTCTTCCGCGACGAGTCGTGCGGCCAGTGCGTCCCGTGCCGGATCGGGACGGTGCGGCAGGAGGAGGCGATCCGGCGTGTCCTCGCCTCCGGTTCGGAGGAGCGGCCGCTTTTGCGCGAGGTCGGCGGCGTGCTGCGCGACTCGTCGATCTGCGGCCTCGGCCAGACCGCCTGGAACGCCATCGAATCCGCCATCGACCGGCTGGGGGCCCTGAAGTGACCATTGTGGACATCGGGATCCCGAAGCGGCTGGTCGAGTTCACTGTGGACGGTGAGCCGGTCCGGGTGCCGGACGGCTCGACGATCCTCGACGCGTGCACGGCGGCGGGCAAGGCCATCCCGACGCTCTGCTACGGCGACACCCTGGAGCCGGCGAACGCCTGCCGCGTCTGCATGGTCGAGGTCGAAGGCTCCCGGACGCTGGTGCCGTCCTGCTCGCGCCAGGCCGAGCCGGGCATGGTCGTCCGCACGGATTCGGAGCGGACGCGCACGAGCCGCAAGGTGGTCCTCGAACTCCTGGCTTCGGCCACGGACCTCTCGACGACGCCGGGCGTCGCGGAGTGGATGGCCGCTACGGGAGCCGATCCGGACCGCTTCGGCCCCGACGCGGCCACGGTGGCCCAGCCGGCCCTGGTGGACAACGAGCTGTACGTCCGGGACTACGGCAAGTGCATCCTCTGCTACAAGTGCGTCGACGCGTGCGGCGAGCAGTGGCAGAACTCGTTCGCGATCACCGTCGCCGGCCGCGGCTTCGACGCCCGGATCTCGACGGAATTCGCGAACCCGTTGCCGGACAGTGCCTGCGTGTACTGCGGCAACTGCGTCGAGGTGTGCCCGACCGGGGCGCTGAGTTTCAAGCGCGAGTACGACAAGCGTTCGGACGGCTCCTGGGACGAGTCCCGCCAGACCGCGACGACGACGGTCTGCACGTTCTGCGGGGTCGGCTGCAACCTGACGCTGCACGTCCAGGACAACGAGATCGTGAAGGTGACTTCGCCGCACGACAGCTCGGTGACGCACGGGAACCTGTGCATCAAGGGCCGGTTCGGCTGGCAGCACGTCCAGAACCGGTAGCAGGTACCCCGTTCGCCCGAAGGCGCCGTGACTCGACGAGTCGCGGCGCCTTCGCCGTCCGGGCGTTGACCCCGGCGCAGGTCAGCAGCTATTCTCGATATGCGAAAGAAAAATTCCGGATAGCGAAATTCGAGGTCGCGATGCCTGAAGAGGGCCACTCCCTGCCGTACGTCGCCAACCTGTCGATCCTGTTCAAGGAGGTACCGCTGCTCGAGCGCGCGGCCGCCGCGCGGGAGGCCGGGTTCACCGACGTCGAGTACTGGTGGCCGTTCGACACCGCGGTTCCCGCGCGCGACGAGGTCGACGCCTTCGTGCGGAGCCTGGACGGCGTCCGGCTGCGGGGGCTGAACTTCTACGCCGGGGACATGGCCGCGGGGGAGCGGGGCCTGGTGAGCTGGCTCGGGCGGGAGGCCGAGTTCGCCGACAGCCTGGTCGTCGCCCTCGGCATCGCCGAACGCACCGGGTGCCGCAGCTTCAACGCGCTCTACGGCAACCGGCTCGACGGTGAAGACCCGGCCGAGCAGGACGACCTGGCCCGCGCGCACCTGGACAAGGCCGCCGACGCCGCCGCGCGGATCGGTGCGCAGCTGGTGCTCGAACCGCTCTCCGGCGCGGACCGCTACCCGCTCAAGACCGCCGCGGACGCCGTGGCCGTGCTCGACGACCTCGGGCGCGAAAACGTGCGACTGCTGGCCGACCTGTACCACCTGGCCGTCAACGGCGACGACCTGGACGCCCTGGCGACGACGCACCTTTCCCGGATCGGGCACGTGCAGATCGCCGACGCGCCCGGCCGCCACCAGCCCGGCACCGGCGAGCTGGACATCGAGGGACACCTGGCGGAGCTGCAGAACGCGGGCTACGCCGGGTTCGTCGGGATCGAGTACGTCCCGGACCCCGACACCGTCACGTCGCTCGCCTGGCTGCCGAAAACCCGAAGGGGACGAGCATGAAACTGGGATTCATCGGACTGGGCGTGATGGGCGCCCCGATGGCCGCGCACCTGGTCGCGGCCGGCCACGACGTCGGCGGCTACGACGTCACCCCGGCCGCGGGCGAGAAGCTCGAGGCCGCCGGCGGGCGCGCCGCGACGAGCGTCGCCGACGCGGTCGCCGGGGCGGACGTGGTCATCACGATGCTGCCGAACCACCCGCACGTCGAGGAGGTGGTGCTGGCCGCGGGCGGCGTCCTGGACACCGCCGGGCCCGGCACGCTGCTGATCGACATGAGCACCATCCGGCCCGAGACGTCGATCGCGATCGCGGAAGCCGCCCGGGACAAGAAGATCCGCGTCCTCGACGCGCCCGTCTCCGGCGGGCAGGCCGGCGCCGAGCAGGCCTCACTGTCCATCATGGTCGGTGGCGACGCGGACGACTTCGAGGCCGCGAAGCCGGTCCTGGACGTGGTCGGCAAGACCATCGTGCACGTCGGGCCGCACGGCGCCGGCCAGGTCGTCAAGGCCGCGAACCAGCTCGTCGTGGGCGGGATCTACGGCCTGGTCGCCGAGGCGATCGTGCTGCTGGAAGCGTCCGGTGTGGACGCCGCCACGGGCCTCGACGTCCTCGCGGGCGGGCTGGCCGGCAGCCGGATCCTCGAGCTCAAGCGCAAGTCCATGGTGGCGCGGGAATTCACGCCCGGGTTCCGGATCGACCTGCACCACAAGGACATGGGGATCGCACTGGCCGCCGCCCGGCAGGCCGACGTCGCGCTCCCGCTCACCGGGCTGGTCGCCCAGCTCGTCGCCGCCGGCCGCGCCATGGGGTACGGCGCCGAAGACCACTCGGCCTTGCTGAAGGTCGCCGAACAGTTGTCGGGCCGCGTCCCGGCGGAGGTGTGACATGCCCCGGATCCCCGCGATGCAGGCGGTCGTCGACGTCCTGGAGAGCGAAGGCGTCGACACCGTCTTCGGCTGCCCCGGCGCCGCCATCCTCCCGCTGTATAACGCCCTGCAAGGCCGGCCGATCGAGCACCTGATCGTCCGCCACGAAGAGGGCGCGACGCACATGGCCGACGGCTGGGCCAGGACGAACGGCAACGTCGGCGTCGCGATCGGCACGTCCGGCCCGGCCGGGACGAACATGATCACCGGGCTCTACACCGCGCACGCGGACTCGATCCCGATCATCTGCATCACCGGCCAGGCCGCCACGGCCAAGCTGCACCAGGAGGCCTTCCAGGCCGTCGACATCGTCGAGATCGCCAAGCCGGTGACGAAGTGGGCGGTGCAGGTCAAGGAGGCCGCGCAGCTGCCGTGGATCTTCCGCGAGGCGTTCCGGATCGCCCGTTCGGGCCGGCCCGGCCCGGTGCTCATCGACCTGCCCATCGACGTCCAGAAGCAGGACATCGAATGGGACTCCTCGATCGACTCGCCGCTGCCGGTGACCCGGGTGACGCCGGCGCCCGCCCGGGTGGAGCGGGCGCTGGACCTGCTGCTGGCCGCCGAGCGCCCGCTGATCCTGGCCGGTGGCGGGGTCGTCCTCGGGGAGGCGAGCGAGCGGCTGCGGGCCGCGGCCGAGCGGCTCGACGTCCCGGTGCAGGTGACGTTGATGGGCAAGGGCAGCTTCCCCGAGGACCACGAGCTGTTCGCCGGGATGGCGGGCATCCAGACGTCGCAGCGCTGGGCCAACGCGGCCTTCCTGGAGTCGGACCTGGTGCTCGCGCTGGGCGCGCGGTTCGGCGACCGGCACACCGGCGAGCTGTCGGTCTACCGCGGCGACCGGAAGTTCATCCACGTCGACATCGAACCCACCCAGCTGGGCAAGGTGTTCGGCCCCGACCTCGGGATCGTCTCGGACACGCGGGAGTTCCTCGACGCGCTGCTGGCGGCCCTGGACAAGCGGGAAACGCCGCCGCGGCGCGAGTGGGTCGCCCGGATCGGCGAGCTGAAGGAGGCCCTGCCCCGGCGCGACGACTTCGACAGCCTGCCGATCAAGGCGCCGCGCGTGTTCAAGGAGATCAACGAGACCTTCGGCGAAGACACCTACTTCGTCACCGCGATCGGGCTGTACCAGATCTGGTCGGGCCAGTTCCAGAAGGCGCACCAGCCGCGCCACTACCAGGTGTGCGGCCAGGCCGGCCCGCTCGGCTGGGAGATCCCGGCGGCGATCGGCGTCAAGAAGGCCAAGCCGGAGGCGGAGGTCGTCGGCGTGGTCGGCGACTACTCGTTCCAGTTCCTGGTCGAGGAGCTGGCGGTGGCCGCCCAGTACGACGTCGGGTTCGTGCTGATCATGCTGAACAACGAGTACCTCGGGCTCATCCGCCAGGCCGAGACCGGCTACGAGATGAACTTCGAGGTCGACATCCACTACGACTCGATCGGCACGGACAACGTGAAGATCATGGAAGCCTACGGCTGCTCCGGCACCCGCGTGCACGAGCCGGGGGAGATCCGGACGTCCCTGGAATGGGCGCGCAAGGAAGCCGAGCGGACCAGCCGCCCGGTCCTGGTGGAAATCATGATCGAGCGCGAGGGCAACGCCGCGATGGGCGCCGCCCTCGACGCGGTGAAGGAGTTCGAGCCCGCGTAACACCCGCGTGACCACGGCCGCCGCACGAGTCCCGACCTCGTGCGGCGGCCTTGGCGTGCCCGCAATCAGGGCGTTGGAGGAAAGTACAAACGCGGGCCGGAAATTCACCCGTCTTTCAGGGGTTTTGCCGTGGTCGGGGCCACGCGGGAGCGTGTGTACTTCTTGCCGAAGCAGCCCCGAAAGGACGTCCACAGTGGAATTCCTCCGACCCGACTCGCTGGCCGCCGCGCTCGCCGCGAAGGCCGCGAACCCCGGTGCGGTCCCGCTCGCCGGCGGCACGGACGTGCTGGTCGAACTGAACTTCGACCACCGCCGCCCGGAGTCGCTCCTCGACCTCGGGCGCGTGCCCGAACTGCACGAGCACGGCACCGACGGCGGCCGGATCCGGATCGGCGCGGCCGTGCCCTACACCCGGATCATCACCGAGCTCGGCCCGCGGCTGCCCGGCCTGGCCATGGCCGCGCGGACGGTCGGCTCGCCGCAGATCCGCAACCGCGGTTCGGTGGGCGGCAACCTCGGCGCGGCCTCGCCCGCGGGCGACTCGCACCCGGCGCTGCTGGCCGCGGACGCCGAGGTCGAGATCGCCTCCGTCCGCGGGACGCGGGTCGTCGCGGCGAAGGACTTCTACGTCGGGGTCAAGAAGAACGTGCTGGAGCCGGACGAGCTGATCACCGCGGTGCTGCTCGCACCGGCCACCGGGCCGCAGCAGTTCAGCAAGATCGGCACCCGCAACGCCATGGTCATCGCCGTCGCGGCCTTCGGCCTGGCGTTGCACCCGGAACAACGCCGGATCGGCACCGGCGTCGGCTCGGCCGCGCCGACCCCGCGGCGGGCCTTCGACGCCGAGGAGTTCCTGGCCGCCGAGCTGGACTGGGACGCGCCGAAGCCGATCGCCGACTCGGTGAAACGCCGCTTCGGCGACCTGGTCGCGGCGGCCGCGTCGCCGATCGACGACGTCCGGGGGAGCGCGGCCTACCGGCGTCACGCGCTGAGCGTCATGGCGCGAAGGACGCTGACCTGGGCCTGGACCGAATACTGCGGAGGGAGCGCGAAGTGCGCGTGAACGTCACCGTCAACGGCGAACCCCGCCGGGCGGACAACGTCTGGGAGGGCGAGAGCCTGCTTTACCTGCTGCGCGAGCGGCTCGGGCTGCCCGGCTCGAAGAACGCCTGCGAGCAGGGCGAATGCGGTTCTTGCACGGTCTACCTCGACGGCGTCCCGGCGTGTGCCTGCCTGGTCGCGGCCGGACAGGCCGAGGGCCGCGAGGTGGTCACGGTCGAAGGCCTGGCCGACGGGGAAGCCCTGGACCCGGTGCAGGAGGCGTTCGTCGAGCGCGGCGCGGTCCAGTGCGGCTTCTGCACGCCCGGCCTGCTGGTGGCCGCCCACGACCTGATCGAGCGGAACCCCGAGCCGTCCGACGTCGAGATCCGCGAGGCCCTGGCCGGCAACCTCTGCCGCTGCACGGGCTACGAGAAGATCCTCGACGCCGTCCGCGACGCCGCCGCGCGCAAGGCCGTCCGATGAGCGCACCGGCCCGCTCCCCGCAGGAGCTGCACGACACGATCGCCGGCGGCATCGGCGAGAGCCCGCTGCGCCCGGACGGCACGCTCAAGGTGCGCGGCGAGTTCGCCTACTCCTCGGACCTGTGGCACGAGGACATGCTGTGGGGCGCGACCCTGCGCAGCCCGCACCCGCACGCCCGGATCGTCCGCCTCGACGTCTCCCGCGCGCTCGCCCAGCCGGGGGTGCACGCGGTGCTGACGCACGAGGACGTCCCGGGGGAGAACGTCTACGGCCTCAAGTTCCAGGACACCCCGGCGCTGGCCGCCGACCTGGTGCGCTACCAGGGCGAGCCGGTCGCGATCCTGGCCGCGGACCACCCGGAGATCGCGCGGCAGGCGCTCAAGGAGATCGTCGTCGAGTACGACGTCCTCGAACCGGTCACCGACCCCGAGCGGGCCGCGCACGACGACACGCTGCCGAAGCTGCACCCGGGCGGGAACCTGGTCCGCCACCAGCGGATCGTCAAGGGCGACCCGGCCGCGACCGCGGACGTCGTGGTGTCCGGCGTCTACGAGATCGGGATGCAGGACCAGGCGTTCCTCGGTCCGGAGTCCGGGCTCGCGGTGCCCGCCGAGGACGGTGGCGTCGACCTCTACCTGGCCACCCAGTGGCTGCACGTCGACCAGCGCCAGACGGCGAAGGCCCTCGGCCTGCCCCTGGAGAAGGTGCGGCTGACGCTGTCCGGGGTCGGTGGCGCCTTCGGCGGCCGTGAGGACCTGTCGATGCAGATCCATTCCTGCATGCTGGCCCTGCGCACCGGCCGTCCGGTCAAGATGAGCTACAACCGGCTGGAGTCGTTCTTCGGGCACGTCCACCGCCACCCGGCGAAGATGTACTACGAGCACGGCGCCACCCGCGACGGGAAGCTCGTCTACGTCCGGGCGAAGCTGTACTTCGACGGCGGCGCGTACGCGTCCAAGACGCCGGTCGTGGTCGGCAACGGCACGACGCTCAGCGTCGGCCCCTACGACGTCCCGAACGCGCACATCGAGGGCTGGGGCGTCTACACGAACAACCCGACCTGCGGGGCGATGCGCGGCCTCGGCGCGGTGCAGCCGACGTACGCCTACGAGTCCCAAATGGACAAACTGGCGGCCGCTCTGGGCCTGGACCCGGCGGAACTGCGGATCCGCAACGCGCTGAGCGAAGGGTCCACTGTGGTCACCGGACAGGTGGTCGACTTCCCGGCGCCGGTGGCGGAACTCGTCCAGCGGGTCCGCGACCTGCCGCTGCCGCCCGTGCCCACCGGCGCCCGGGACATCCGCGACCTCCCGGGCGGGGCGTCGAACACCACCCACGGCGAAGGCGTGGTCCGCGGGGTCGGCTACGGCGTGACGATCAAGAACATCTCCTACGCCGAAGGCCTCGACGACTACTCGACCGCCCGCGTCCGGCTCGAGGTGCTCGGCGGGGAGGCGGTGGCCATGGTGCACACCGCCGCCGCGGAAGTCGGGCAGGGGCTGGTGACGCTGCAGCAGCAGATCGCCCGCACCGAGCTGGGCGTGGCGCGGGTGAGCGTGCACCCGGCCGACACGAGCGTCGGCGACGCCGGCTCCAGCTCGGCGTCGCGGCAGACCTACGTCACCGGTGGCGCGGTCCGCAACGCCTGCCGCGCCGTCGCCGAAGCCGTCTGCGAGCGGCTCGGGGTGCCGGCCGAAGGCATGTCGCTGACCGGTGGGAAGGTCGTCGCGGCCGACGGCGAGGTCGTCGCGGATCTGGCCGAGCTGCTGGGGGACAGCGCGATCGAGGAGACCCGCGAGTTCCACCACCGGCCGACCTACCCCCTGGATCCCGAGACGGGCCAGGGCGACGCCCATGTCCAGTACGGCTTCTCCGCCCACCGCGCGGTGGTCGACGTCGACCTGGACCTCGGCCTGGTCAAGGTCGTCCAGCTCGACTGCGCCCAGGACGTCGGCAAGGCGATGAACCCCGACGCCGTCGTCGCTCAGATCCAGGGCGGCTCGGCCCAGGGCCTCGGCCTCGCCGTGATGGAGGAGATCCTGGTCAAGGACGGCAAGGTCCGGAACCCGTCGTTCACCGACTACCTCATCCCGACCATCCTCGACATGCCGCCGATGCGCGTCGACGTCCTCGAGCGCCCCGATCCGCACGCGCCCTACGGCGTCCGCGGCGTCGGCGAACCCCCCACGATCTCGGCCACGCCCGCGATCGCCAACGCCATCCGCGCGGCCACCGGCCTCGAGCTGCCGCGCGTCCCGATCCGCCCCGAACACATCACCGGAGTCTGAGATGACCGTGTCCCTTTCCGTCGAAACCGAATGGCTCGACGAAGCCGTCCGCATCGCGGAGACCAACGTCGCGAACGGCGGCGGCCCCTTCGGCGCGCTGATCGTCAAGGACGGCGAGGTCGTCGCGACCGGCGTCAACCGCGTCACGGCGAACCTGGACCCGACCGCGCACGCCGAAGTCGTCGCGATCCGCGCGGCCTGCCAGGCACTCGGCACGTTCAAGCTCGACGGCTGCGTACTCGTCTCCAGCTGCGAGCCGTGCCCGATGTGCCTGTCCTCGGCGCTGTGGGCGCGGGTGGACAAGGTCATCTTCGCCGCCGACCGCGACGACGCGGCCAAGGCCGGCTTCGACGACCGCGCCTTCTACGAACTCTTCGACCGCCCGCGCGAGACGTGGACGGTCCCGGTGACCCGGCTGTCCGCAAAGGACGGCTTCGCCCCCTTCGCGGCCTGGCTCGACAAGGCCGACCGCACCGACTACTGACCCACGAAGTCAGCAGCTGACCGGAGCACCACCGAATCGAACGTCCCGCTCGGCCAGGCACGGCGTGGTGCCTGGCCCTGGCCGAGCACCCCCCACCGGCAAGGGCAGGACGCATGACCCAGCTTGAAGTCCCCACCCCCGTAGTCGACGACGTACCCCCGCAACGCCGCTCGCTGCTCGACAAGCTCTTCGAATTGCGGGCCCGGCAGAGCACCATCGGCCGCGAAGTCCGCGGCGGCGTCACCACGTTCGTCGCGATGGCCTACATCGTGCTGCTCAACCCGCTCATCCTCGGCGCCTCCGCCGACATCACCGGCGCCCGGCTCTCGGCCGCGCAGGTGACCACGGCGACCGCGCTGGCCGCCGCCGTGATGACCGTCCTCATGGGACTCGTCGGCAATGCGCCCCTCGCGCTGGCCGCCGGCCTGGGCATCAACGGCATCGTCGCCTTCCAGATGGCCCCGGAGATGACCTGGGCGCAGGCGTTCGGCCTGGTCGTGCTCGAAGGCGTCTGCATCGTGCTGATGGCCGTCAGCGGGGTCCGCGAACGGATCATGAACGCCATCCCGCGGCCGCTCAAGATGGCGATCACCGTCGGGATCGGGCTCTACATCGCCCTGGTCGGCCTGGTCAGCGCCGGGTTCGTGACCCGGGTCCCGGACTCGGCGCAGACCACGGTCCCGGTGCGGCTCGGGGCGAGCGGGCACCTGCACGGCTGGCCGATCGTCGTCTTCTGCTTCGGCCTGCTGCTGATGATCGTGCTGATGGCCCGGAAGGTCCCGGGCGCGGTGCTGATCAGCATCGGGGTGGCCACCGTGCTCGCCGTCGTGCTGCACCAGGGCTTCGGCGTCGGCGGCTGGGGGCTCACGACCCCGGAACTGCCCGACCACGTCCTCGCCGCCCCGGACTTCGGGCTCTTCGGCCACATCGACCTCTTCGGCGGCTTCGCCTCGGCAGGCGCGCTCGCGGCGACGGTCTTCCTGTTCACCCTGGTGCTGTCGGGCTTCTTCGACGCCATGGGCACGATCACCAGCGTCTCCGACGAAGCCGGGCTGTCGAAGAACGGGAAGGTCCCGCGGATGGGCCGCATCCTGCTGGTCGACGGCGCAGGCGCGATCGCGGGCGGCGTCACCGGCTCGTCGCCGAACACGGTGTTCCTCGAATCGGCGGCCGGCGTCGGCGAGGGCGCGCGGACCGGGCTGGCCAGCGTCGTCACCGGCCTGCTGTTCGCCGGCACCCTGCTGTTCACGCCGCTGGCCGGGGTCGTCCCGGCCCAGGCCGCGGCGCCCGCGCTGGTGGTCATCGGCGGCATGATGGTCGCGCAGTGCCGGACCATCCCGTGGCACAACCCGGACTACACGATCCCGGTGTTCCTGACCGCGGCCCTGATCCCGTTCACCTACTCGATCACCAACGGCGTCGGCGCCGGCCTGATCGCCTTCGTGCTGATCAAGATCGGCCGGGGCAAGTGGCGCGAAGCCGGCTGGCTGCTCACCCTGCTGGCCCTGGTGTTCGCGGTGTACTTCGCCGTCGACGGCGTCGAAGCCCTCTTCCGGTAAAGGAGTTCCCTCGTGGCCCTGATGTTCTTCAACGGCGGCGCCATGCGCGGCGAGCCACTGCACCACCTGCTCGAAGGATCGCCGTTCGTGGGCGGCGCGCGGACCGCGGCCAAGTACCGGTTCTACGCGGTCGGCGACCAGTGCCCGGCGCTGTACCCGGTTTCCCACGGCGGCGCCGAGGTGACCGGCGAGGTCTACGACGTCTCGCTGGACGACCTGCGGGACCGGGTGCTGCCGTCCGAGCCGCACGAGCTGGAGCTGGGGGTGGTGGAGCTGGCGGACGGGAGTTCGGCGTTCGCGATGCTGCTGCGGCGGCCGTACACCTCGCACGTCGCCCTGCGCGACATCACCGAGATCGGCGACTGGCGGGCGTTCAAGGCGAGCGCGTGAAGGTCCTGATCGCGCCGGACAAGTTCAAGGGGTCGCTGACCGCGGGGGAGGTGGCGTCGGCGGTGGCGGCCGGTCTCGCCGACGTCGACCCCACGGCGGCGGTCACCACCCTCCCGGTGGCCGACGGCGGCGAGGGCACGGTCGACGCGGCCGTCGCCGCCGGGTACCGGCGCGTGCGGGTCCCCGCCCGCGGCCCCACCGGCCTTCCGGTGACCGCGTCCTACGCCGTCCGCGGCGACACGGCGATCGTCGAGCTGGCCGAGGCGTCCGGGCTGCACCGGCTGCCGGGCGCCCCGGCCCCGCTCACCGCGACCAGCGCGGGAACCGGCGACGTGATCGCGGCGGCGGTCCGGGCGGGCTGCCGCCGGATCGTCCTCGGCGTCGGCGGCAGCGCGGGCACCGACGGCGGCGCCGGCCTGCTGACGGCGCTGGGCGCCCGCCTCCTGGACGCGGCCGGGCGCGAACTCCCCGCCGGGGGAGCGGCCCTGTCCCGGCTCGCGTCCCTGGACGTGTCGTCGATGTCCGAAGTGGACATCGAGCTGGCGAGCGACGTGGACAACCCGCTCTGCGGGCCCCGCGGGGCCGCGGCCGTCTACGGCCCCCAGAAGGGAGCGTCCCCCGACGACGTCGAGACCCTCGATGCCGCCTTAGGGCACTGGGCCTCGATCGCCGGAGCCGAGTTCGCCGAGCGCCCGGGAGCCGGAGCGGCCGGGGGAGTGGGCTTCGCGGCCATGGCGGTCCTGGGCGCCCGCGTACGGCCCGGCATCGAGCTGCTCCTGGACCTGCTCGGCTTCGATGCGGCCCTGACCGGAGCTGCGCTGGTCATCACCGGCGAGGGATCCCTGGACGAGCAGACGTTGTCCGGCAAGGCCCCGGCCGGAGTGGCGGCAGCCGCGGCGGCCAGGGGCATCCCGTGCGTCGCGGTCTCCGGCCGCTGTCGGCTGTCTTCGGTGCAGTTGAAGGAGGCGGGTATCTCGGCCGCGTACGCGTTGACGGACCTGGAGCCGGACCCGGCGCGCTGCATGGCGGAGGCGGCCCCGCTGCTGCGCCGCCTGGCCCACCGGGTGGCGGCCGGCTACTTCTCGCTGTCGAGGTGATCGCCCGCGACACCGAACAGGTGCTACCGAAGATTTGTTACCATTGAAACCATGGCAACGAAGACGGCGCTGGACACCCGCGAGCGAATCCTCCAGGCGGCGGCGGCACTGCTCGCGGCCGAGGGGCGCGACGGGCTGTCGACCCGGGCGGTGAGCGCGGCGGCGGGCGTCCAGCCCCCGGCGCTGTACCGCCTGTTCGGGGACAAGGACGGCCTGCTGGACGCGGTGGCGGCGTACGGCTTCGACGAGTACCTCAAGAGCAAGCGCAAGCTGGGTTCGACGGGCGACCCGGTGGAGGACCTGAGGCGAGGCTGGGACTTGCACATCGAGTTCGGCTTGTCCCGCCCGGAGTTCTACGTCCTGATGTACGGCGACGCACGCCCGGGCCGAATGTCCCCGGCGGCGCGCGAAGCGGAGGCGATGTTGCGAAGCATCGTCGAGCGCGTAGCGGAGGCAGGGAGGCTCAGGGTGGGCGTGGAGAGGGCGGCCCGCCTGACCCACGCGGCAGGAATGGGCGTGGTCCTGACCCAGATCGCCACGCCGGAAGATCAGCGAGACCCAGAGCTCTCGACAACGGCACGTGAGACGGTCTTGACCCGAATCCTGACCGGAACCGAGCAGCCCAAGGAATCGGACCTCCCGGAGCGAGCGATAGCGCTGAGGGCGGGCCTAGAAGGCGCCACGGCACTGACGGAAGCCGAGCGAATCCTCCTGGCCGAGTGGCTGGACCGCATCGCAGACGCATAAAGCAACCACTCGCCAACCCAGGCCCCCCGCAACCCCGATCCGAAGCCAGAACACGGCCGGCACCACCGGGTCAAGGCACGCTTTCCCGCCTTGACGCGGTGGTGCCGGCCGTAGTCACAATCCAGGCTTCGGGGTTACGGACCTACTCCGTATGACCTAGCTCTGGATCGATAAAGAACGACCGGACATTGCCTGTCATCACCCCAGACCTCAATATGTTGCAGCCAACAACATATGCATCGACAACGCCGTCGGAGGCCCGCAATGATCAGGTGGAAAGCCGTCCTGGCCTGCACAGGAGCAGCAATCCTGCTTACCGCGGCCCTCCCGGCACCGGCCCAGGCGGCCGGAACGGCAACGGACTGCTGCGGAGGAGGAGCCTCCTGGGCCACGGGCAACAAGTCGGCCCTCGGAACGGCGACGACAAGCACCAGCCCGGTCTGGTTCACCGTCGCCAACGGCGTCACCTCGGAAGTCTTCTACCCCCGGGCGGACGTCCCCGACATGCAGGACATGCAGTACATCGTCACCGACGGCAGCACGTTCGTGGACCTCGAGCGAGACGCCACGAACCACGCCGTGACCATGCCGGACGAGAAGTCCCTCCAGTACACGATCACCAACACGGCCAAGAGCGGCAAGTACCGGATCACGACGAACTACGTCACCGACCCCGCCCGCGCCACCCTGCTGACGAACACCCGCTTCCAGTCCCTCGACGGCGGAACCTACCGCCTGTACCTCCTGGCCAATCCGTCGATGGCGGGCGGCGGAGCGAACGACAACGCCTGGTGGGACGGCACCGGCCTGGTCGCCGGCGGCACCGAAACCCTGTTCGGCGGCACATCCACCACGGTCGTCTCGGCCCTGCGCGCCTCCACCGGCTTCACGGCACACGACAACGGCTACACCGGAGCGGGCAGCGACTGCCTGGCCGACCTGCGCGCCGACAAGACCCTGAACAACCAGTTCGACACCATCGCGGGCAACGGCAACGTCGTCCAGTGCGGCCAGCTCCCGGTCGGCACGGACACCACGTTCACCGTCGCCCTCGGCTACGGCAGCACCGCGGCAGCGGCGACGTCGAACGCCACCGGCTCCCTGAGCAGCGGGTTCGCCGCGGTCTCGGCGTCCTACCGAAGCGGCTGGAACACGTACGTCAACGGCCTCAAACCGGCCCCGGCGAGCGTCTCGGGAGACGCCCAACGACGTCGCGCCTACTACGTGGCCGCCATGGCGCTCAAGACGGCGGAAGACAAGCAGCACCCGGGAGCGAGCGTCGCCGGCCTGGCCACCCCGTGGGGTGACTCCACGAACGGGGACCACCTCAACGACGGCTACCACCGGGTGTGGGGCCGGGACCTCTACCAGCAGGCCACCGGCCTGCTGGCCGCCGGCGACACCGCCCAGGCCAAGCGCATGGCCCAGTTCCTCTGGAACTCCCAGTGGATCGGAACCGCCACCGCAGGCGACGGCACGACCTACCCGGCCGGCTCGTTCCCGCGCTACAGCCCGGTTTCCGGGGTGAGCGGCGCCAGTGCCCAGCAACTCGGCTGCTGCGAACAACTGGACCAGGACGCCGACGCGATCCTCCTGGCCTGGCTGACCGGACTCACCGACTCCGCCACGTACGCCAAGGTCAAGACCACGGCCAACCACATCCTCGCGACAGGCCCGGACACGACCGAGCGCTGGGAGGAGCAGTACGGCAAGTCGCCGTCGTCGGTGGCCGCGGAGATCGCCGGCCTGATCGCGGCCGGCGCCATCGCCCGGGCCAACGGCGACCCGGCGAGCGCCACGTCCTGGGAGTCCACCGCGGACACCTGGCGCAATTCCCTGGCGGGCTGGACGGTGACGACCTCCGGCTACTGGGGCGGCCACACGTACTACGAGCGCCTCGACCGGGCCGGCAACCCGAACGACACGGCGACGATCTGCTTCGACGAAGGCTGCTTCTACGAGCACGACGTCACCGACTTCGGCTTCCTCGACCTGGTCCGCCTCGGCATCCGCCCGGCCGGGGACGCCACGATCGCGAACTCGGTGGCCCCGACGGCCGCCGCCTCGGACGGCAACTCCTCGGTGCAGGTCACGCTGCCCAACGGCGACATCTACTTCCACCGCTACCCGCACGACAACTACGGCGAGAGCACCGCGAACTGCAGCGGCTGGCCGGCGAACGGAAGCCAGCGGTTCGGCCGGCTGTGGCCGGTGCTGTCGGGGGAGCGCGGCCAGTACGAGCTGGCCAACGGCCGCTCGGCCGCGGTGTACCTGAAGTCGATGGCGGATTCGGTCAACGAGGGCTACTTCGTGCCCGAGCAGGTCTGGGACCGCGCGGACGTCGCCTGCTTCGGCCTCGGCCGCCCGACCGGCAGCGCGGGCCCGCTGATGTGGGCCGAGGGCCAGTACCTGCGCCTGGCCCAGAGCATGGACGCCGGCCACAACCTCGACACCCCGTCGATCGTCAAGGCCCGCTACGGCACCTGACCCGCCGGAGGGACGACACGCCCCCTCGCCGTGTCGTCCCTCCAATCACGCGTGTCGTCCGTTCCGTCACCGCACCAGGCGGACGGTCTTCGCCGCCGGGACGAAGGTCGCCGTCTGGCCGCGGGTGAGGGCGACGGTGTCGGCTTCGAGGCCGTCGCCGAACGCGACCAGCCGGTCCGATTCGACCTCGACCGTCAGCGGCGCCCGGGTCAGTTCCCCTTCGGTGCGGGTGGTCCCGGTCGTCGGTGACGGCCACGCCTCCCGCACGAACCAGACCAGCCGGGCCTCGCCGGGCGCCGGCAGGGGCAGGCCGCTGCGGCGTTCCCGCCACACCGACCCGCACCAGCCGGTCGCCCCGGTGCCCGTCCCGACCAGGATCCCCGACGACGCCTGGCGTTCCGCCGGCCCGCCACCGACCCCCAGCCGGTAGCGGGCCGTCTGGTGCCCGGCGTGCCCGAGGTAAATCTCGTTGAGGGCGAGCAGCCGCTGGCCGTCGTCCGCGGTGAGCTCGGCCATCGTCCGGTGTTCGACGTCGGCCGTGGACCGCACCAGGTCCGCGACCGCCTCGACCGGGTGCTTGACCAGGACGCCGGGGGCACCGGGCGCGACGCCGATCACCGGCTGGCCGTCGAGGTACTTGGCCACGTTCGCGATGAGGCCGTCCTGCCCGACCACCACGACGACGTCCTCGGGTGTGAAGAGGAACCGGTCGAGATCCGCACGTTCGACCTCGCCGCGGCGCCAGTCCAGCGGGATGGCGGCACTGGCCGCGGCGAGCGCGGCACGCAGGGTCGTGTCGGCTTCGAGCACCTCGGCGAGGTCGCGGCCGCGGGTGCGCAGGAAGAACTCGGCCTGGCCGCGCGTGCCGTGCCGGGCGACGAGCTCGTCCAGTTCGGTGCGGCGGTGGACGAGCACGACCCGCGGGGCGAGGCTCACGAGCGGATGCCCAGCTTCGTCAGCAGCGGCGCGAGCAGGTCCGGCGTGAGCACCAGGCTTTCGATCTGCGGCAGGTTGCCGGCCAGCTCCTTCAGCGCCAACCCGGTCAGCACGCCCTCGGGCAGGTCGCGGTACGCCGCCAGCCGCGCCGCCTCGCCCGCCGCTTCCGCTTCGCCGAGCGCTCGCTTGCCGTCGGCCTTCACCTGCGTCAGCCGTTCTTCACGCGACGCCTGCGCCTCCGTCTCGATCCGGTTCGCCGCCGCGGCTTCCTCGGCCTGCCGCCGGGCGTTCGCGCCGCGCTGGGCGAGCAGCTGCTCCTCGCGGCGGGCCAGCTCGATCTGGTTCTGCAGCTCGTTTTCGCTGATCGCGCGTTCCCGTTCGACGGCGAGCGCACGGCGTTCGAAGGTCGCGCGGTCGGCCTCCTGCTGCACCTTCTCCCGCGCGGTCGTCTGGAGCGCCTTCTCGACTTCCGGCTCGGCCCGGATCGCGACGACCCGGACGTCGATCACCGCCGAACCGGTCTGCGCGAGCCGCGTGTCCTCCTCGGCCAGGCCGGCGCGGATCCGGTCGCGGACCGCGCTGACGCCGTCGACCAGTGCGGTGGCCAGGTCGATGCGGGTCAGCACCTCGACGGCGTACTGCTGCACGTTCTCCGTGAGCAGCCCGCTGATCTGCGCCAGGGGATCGCTTCGCCAGCGGCCGGTGTCCGGGTCGATGGAGAAGTCGATGCGCTGGGCGGCCAGTGCCGGGTCCTGGATCCGGAAGGTGAGGGCGAGCTGGACGGTGACGTCCTGGAAGTCGGCCGTGCGGGCGTGGAACAACAGTGGCAGCTCGCGGTCGTCGACCGGGACCTCCGAGACGACCGCGGTCAGCGGCCGGTACCAGAACGACAGCCCGACGCCGTCGTGCGCGAGCTTGCCGCGGCGGTAGTGGCGGATGTGCACGGTGGGGGCACCGCGCAGGTGCCGGAACCCGAACCGGCGGTCGATGTCGGCCATGGAGCCCTCCTCTTATCGTCGAGGTGACGATATGGGCTCGGGTGGCTAATCGTCAAGCTGACGATTAGGGTGGGTGGCATGGGTCACCCACCGTTCGCCGTCACCGTGGATCTGGTCGTGCTCACCCTGACCGGGGAGGAGCTGTGCGCCCTGCTGGTGCGCCGGGGCGTCGAGCCGTACTTCGGCGAGTGGGCGCTGCCCGGCGGGTTCGTCCGGGAGGACGAGGACCTGGCGGACGCGGCGCGTCGCGAGCTGGCGGAGGAGACCGGGCTGGCGCCGGGGACCGTCCACATCGAACAGCTGGCGGGCTACGGCGCCCCGGACCGCGACCCGCGGATGCGGGTGGTGACGGTGGCGTACCTGGCGCTGGCGCCGGACCTGCCGGTGCCGCGCGCGGGCACGGACGCGGCGGAGGCCCGCTGGGCACCGGTGCGCGAGCTGCGGGCCGAGCGGCTGGCGTTCGACCACGACCGCATCCTGGCCGACGGCGTCGAACGAGCCCGGGCGAAACTGGAGTATTCCCCGCTGGGTACGGCGTTCTGCGCGCCGGAGTTCACGGTCGCGGAGCTGCGGAGGGTGTACGAGCTGGTGTGGGACACGCGGCTGGACCCGCGCAACTTCCACCGGAAGGTGACCGGGGCGGAGGGGTTGCTGGAGCCGACGGGCCGGACGACCACGCGTGACGGTGGCCGCCCGGCCCGGCTGTACCGGCGGGGTGCGGCGGAGGTGCTGTACCCGCCGATGCTGCGGAGCTGAGCCCTACCGGCCCGGCACCGCCCGGAACCACAGCGTGAACTCCGTCTTCTGCGGCGACAGCCGGTACTGCGGCAGCACCCCCGGCCCGCACGACGCCGTCCCGAGGCCGTGCTGGGCGACGTCCAGCGTCAGGTGCACCACGTCGTCCGGCACCAGGTCGTCGGTGTGGCGCGCCTCCTCCAGCGCCGCCGCGGTCCAGCGGCGGGCCGTGAACTCGAAGAGCGGGTCGCCGTCCACGCGGAGGCCCGCGCCGTCCGGGGTGGTCAGCCGAGCCCAGCGGACCGCCGTGCGGTTGCCGTTCTCCTGCGGGTACACGTACGGCGTCTGCAAACCGTCGACGCTGCTGGAAAACCGGCCGATCCGCGCCGCCAGGCGGCTGTCCGGGTACGCCTCGCCCGGGCCGCCGCCGAACCACTCCGCCGTGCCCCACTCGCCCGGGATGGCCATCGCCAGGCCGAGCCGGGGGAGTGTGCCGGGGAACTCCCCGTCCGGGGTCACCTCGACCCGCAGCCGGAGGCGGTCGTCGAACGCCGTCCACGTGTAGTCGGCGAACAGCCCGAACGGCTGGGCCGGCGGCGCGACCCGGGTGCGTACCACCAGTTCCTCGCCGTCGGCGTCGACCGTGATCACCCGGTGCTGCATGCGGTGCAGCCCGGCCTCGCGCCACTGGTCGGCGGCGGGCCGCCCGGCGAACGTGCCGCGGTCGTTGTCGGTCGTCGCGCGCCAGACGTCCAGGCGCGGGCCGGCCACCGCGTGCCCACCGAGGGCCGACAGGATGCCCGTCGCCGGGTCGAACTCGCCCGCACCCAGCACCAGCCGCCCGCCGGTACGGAACACCGGCCCGCGCGCGGGCAGCGGCGCCGCGACCGGGGCCGCCGACACCGGCAACTGCCCCCAGCCGACGACGTGCCCGGCCGGCGCCCACGCCGTCGCCGAGGCCAGCGACGCGGACACCGTCAACCACGCCTCACCGCCCGTCGCGGGCAGAGCGGGCAACGGGACCACTGTGCTCTGTCCTGATCGGACGGACGGAACGTCGAGAACACCTTCGGCGACCGCGATTCCCTCGTCCTCCAGCACCCAGGTGAACGTGAGGTGCCCGGTGTCGGCGAAGTCGTAGTGGTTGCTCACCGCGATGCCGTCATCGCCGGCCGAGATCCGCACCGGTTCGATCACCTTCGCGAACTCGACCAGACCGGGCGACGGCGTCCGGTCGGGGAAGAGCAGGCCGTCGATGACGAAGTTGCCGTCGTGGATCGGCTCGCCGAAGTCCCCGCCGTAGGCGAAGTGCCTGTCGGCGGCGAGCCCGTGGTCGATCCACTCCCAGAGGAACCCGCCCTGGCAGTTCGGGTACCGCTCGAACAGCTCGCGGTACTCCAGGAGGCCGCCCGGGCCGTTGCCCATCGCGTGCCCGTACTCGCACTGCAGGAACGGCAGGTCCCGGCGGCGCGCGTTGTCGTCGTCCCGGCGGCCGATCCGCTCGACTTCCTCGTGCGTGGCGTACATCCGGCTGTGCACGTCGACGTAGGCGCAGTCGTGGTCGCCTTCGTAGTGGATCGGCCGGCTCGGGTCGCGCCGGCGGACCCACTCGGCCATCCGCGCGAGGTTCTCGCCGGTGTGGCTTTCGTTGCCCAGCGACCAGAGGATCACGCTGGGCCGGTTCTTGTCCCGCTCGACCGTGCGCCGCATCCGGTCGAGGTACGCCTCGGCCCACCTCGGCTCGCCGCTGGGGTTGCCGGCCCAGCCGAGCAGCTCGAAGCCGTGGGTCTCCAGGTCGCACTCGTCGATCACCCAGAGGCCGAACGCGTCGCACAGCTCGAGGAACGCCGGGTCGGGCGGGTAGTGGCTGGTCCGGACCGCGTTGACGTTGTGCCGCTTCATCAGCAGCACGTCGGCCAGCGCCGTCTCCGGCGAGACCACGCGCCCGGTGCGCGGGTCGTGCTCGTGGCGGTTGACCCCGCGCAGCATCAGCGGCCGGCCGTTGACCTTGAGCTGCCCGCCCTCGACGGTGACGGTCCGGAACCCGATGCGCACCGGCACCCGCTCGGCCGCGGTGGTCAGCGCGCCTTCGTACAGCCGCGGGGTCTCGGCGCTCCACGGCTCGACCGGCAGCTCCAGCGCATCCCCGGCCGGGTGCCCGGCGACGCCCAGCTCGGGCAGGTCCAGCAGGACGTCCGGGCCGGTCTCGACCCGGATCGTGCCCAGGCCGGTGGTGTGGTCGTAGTCCGCGCGGACCCAGTAGTCGCCGATGCCGCCGGCCGGGCGGGCGAGCAGGGTGACGGCGCGGAAGATGCCCGAGAGCCACCACATGTCCTGGTCTTCGAGGTAGCTGCCCGCCGACCACTGGTGCACGCGCACGACGAGGACGTTCCCGGACGGCCGCAGCAGCGACCCGACCTCGAACTCCGAGGGGAGCCTGCTGCCCTGCGTGACGCCGAGTTCGGTGCCGTTGAGCCAGATCCGGCCGCAGGAGTCGATGCCGTCGAAGCGCAGCACCGCGGACCCGGCCGGCCAGTCCGCGGGCAGGTCGAACCGCAGCCGGTGGTCGCCGGTCGGGTTGTCCGACGGCACGTGCGGCGGGTCGACCGGGAAGGGGTAGGGCACGTTCGTGTAGGCCGGGCGCCCGTGGCCGTGCAGCTGCCACAGCGACGGGACCGGCAGCTCGTCCCACGCCGAGTCGTCGAAGTCCCCGTTTTCGATCCCCGCCGGCGCGGCCGCGAGGCTCGGCGACAGCCGGAACCGCCAGGTGCCGTTCAATGACAACGATGGCGCGTCGGAGGTGAAAGCCGCGCGCGGCGGAAGGGAACCGCGGCCCGGGCCGGGGTCTTCGAGGTACGACATAGGGTCCTTTCCGCACTCGGCAGGCGCCCGAGAACGTTCCCGTGAACGTTCACGGACCGCCCCGCAGTGTGCGGCGCGACGGCACCGGGTGTCAAGGGATCAGGCGGATTCGCGCAGGTGGAGGCGGGCGCGGACGATCAGTTCGGCGGGGTCGAGGGGCGCCGCGCCGGTGACCAGGCGGGCCGCCTGCTCGACGGCCAGCGCGCCGACCGCGCGCGTATCGATCGCGACGCTCGAGAGCTCCGGCTCGACCAGGGTGCCGAGGGTGAGGCCGTCGAACCCGATCACGGCGAGGTCGGCGGGCACGCGCAGCCCGAACCGGCGGGCCTCGCGCAGGGCGCCGATGGCCATCACGTCGTTGAAGGCGAACAGGGCGGTGACGTCGGGGTGGGCGGCGAGCAGGGTGGCCAGCGCCGCGCCGCCGCCGTCGACACTCTGGGCACCGGCGGCGATCCCGCCGGGCTGCACCGAGACCCCGCACCCGGCGGCGGCCCGCAGGAACCACCGGCGGCGGACGCTCGGGGCGGGGTGCCCGTCGAGCATGCCGATCCGCCGGTGCCCGCGCGAGACGAGGTGGGCGACGGCCTCCCGGACGCCGTCCTCGCCGTCGACCACGACCCCGCTGAACCGCGGCGTCCGCGGCTCGCGGTCGATGAGGACGACCGGGATCCCGGCGGTGAGCCGGTCGAGGTCCTCGTCGGCCCGGCCGAAGTAACCGGTGACGGCGTCGACCTGGGTGCCGATCACCCGCAGCGTGGCGAGTTCCTGGTCGGGGTCGTCGCCGGTGTCGTGCACGACGACGTGCCAGCCGCGCGCCCGCGCGGCCTCCAGGGCGCCCTTCGCGACCTCGGTGAAGAAGGGGTTGAGCAGATCCGGCACGACGAGGCCGATGGTGGTGGTGTCCGGCCGCACCAGCCCCCGCGCGAACCGGCTGGGCCGGTACCCGAGCTCCCGGGCGGCGTCGAGGACCCGCTGCTTGGTGCTGCCGTCGATCTCGGCCTTGTCGTTCAGCGCGCGCGAGACGGTCTGCCGGGAGACCCCGGCCGAGCGGGCGACGTCGTGAATCGTCACCCGCCGCGGTTCCGTGCTGCTCGAGGACACGGGATCGAGTATGCCCGCTCCCGCCCGGCGGTGAAGGACGGGCCGACCCCCGTGTTGGGCGCCTTCGTCCCCGGCAAGTCCGCTGTCGTCCGGCAGAATCCGGTGACCTCTAAAGTACTTTCATGACGTCCGTCGATTCGCACACCGCGGTTCCGCAACTCGCGGTGCAGAGAGCCCTTTATCGTGGTCAGGCCAGCTCGATACCCACCCTTCCCGGTGGCAAGGCGGTTTGGCTTCCGCTTGCCCTCGAGCTCGTCAAACAAGTGGGCGACGGGCGCGTGGTGGAGCTCGACACGAACGCGGAGTTGTCGTTCGACATCGGTCGGATCGAGCCCCGTCAAGGTGGTGCCGCACCGAAACTGACGCCGGCCACCTGGCGCGAGTACTACTCCTTTTTGCGAGGCCTTCGGCTGGCGGAGAGCACGGCGGGCAAAATCCATCTCACCGCCACCGGATTGGAACTGCAGTCGAATCCGACGCCGGAACGTCTTTCGGTGATCCTGGCCGATCGCACGAGGTTCTTCGCCGAGGTGCTGGCCATCATCGCGGAGGGGGCGCTGACCGTGGACGAGGTCGATGACCTGCTCCAGGCGCGTTACGGGCAGTCCTGGCGCAGCAGGGGGAACACGCGCAGCCGGATGGACTGGCAAGAGGTTCTCGGCTTGATCGAAGCCGGCGGCAACCGGCGCTGGCAGCTGACTCCGGCCGGGCGCACTCTGCTCGAGGGACGAACGATTGTCACGCCGGAAGCCTTCGGCGACGAACCCGAACGCGTCGTGGAGGTCGCGGATCCTCCCGCGGAGGTTGCTGCCCTGCTCGCCGACCTCGCCGCATCGAACCGCCCGCACGAGTCCCGGAGCACCTACAACATCTGGGTGCCGAGTCCGCCGTCGAAGCCCAACAAGGTCGAGAACCTCAGGATCATCATCAACGCTGCGTTCGAAAGGATCGAGCGCGATGAGCTCTTCACGTTCATCTGCCAGACGTTCGAGCTGAAGCGCAGCAGTGTGGCATCGATGTTGCCGTTCATGCGCGCGTCGGGAATTCTCGTCGAGGTCGGTCGTGGGGTGTTCGAGGCCACGCCTGCGGCGAAGGCATGGATCGATTCCGGCGACGACCTGAACTTCATCCGCATCCTCCACGCGAACATGCGGTTCGTCGGCGAGATGATCCGTGCGGTCGAAAACGACGCCACACGCAATGCGGTGTACGCCGAAGCCGCACTGTTCGGACTGAACGTCGACAAGAGCAGATGGATCGCCGGCTTTCTGCTCAATACCGGGCTCGTCGAGGAATCTCGGTACGGCAGTCTCCGGGCCACGCCGCGCGGGTCGGCCCTGGCTGCCGAGCTGCCTCTCGCGGAGGTACCGACAACGCAGGGTGCACCCGGTGGGGAAGTCGCAGTCAGCCGGGTCGTCGAAGAGGGGACGTCGCCGAATCTGCGGGAAACCTTGGTCAGGTTGTCCCGCGAACCGCACGCCGGGGGTGAGGGTTCGGGCCGGGCCTTCGAGAAGGCGGTCCGGGACACCTTCCTCGCGCTGGGATTCGAGGCCCGCGCGGTGAGCGGCGCCGGCGACACCGACGTGCTCGTCCGATGGCGCGACGAGGACGGCGCGCCGTCCACGGCGATCATCGAGGCGAAATCCAGGGCGAGCGGCAGTGTCACGCACACCGATGTCAGCGACGTGGCGATCGAGACGCACAAGAACCGGCACCGTGCGAGCCTGGTCGCGATCGTCGGCCCGGGCTTCAACGGGGACACGATCAAGCACATGGCGGCGCAGAAGAGCTGGGCCCTGCTGGATGCCGAGCGGCTGGGAACCCTTGCCGAGGTGTCCGTCGAGCTGGGACTTCGGCCGTGCGAGGTGGGCCGGATGTTCCAGGTTCCGAACGGGCTCTCGGACTTGGAGGACTTGATCGCCGATCGCCAGAGGGAGCTGGATGTGGCTTCGTTCCTGCTGGCCAAGCTGGCGGAAGAGGCGAGCGAATCCGGAGAAGCGATTTCGGCGCGCGACATCTCCCGGGATGGTCGTCGGACCGACCTGGCTCCCAGCGTCGACGAGGTGGTGGTGGCCATCGACGCACTGCTGCAGGCACAGATCGGAGCGCTGCGGCTGGTGGATGTGGCCGACGACCCGAAATTCGCCACCTACGTCCTCGGCGACGCATCGGCCGGAGCGGGGCAGCTCCGTGCTCTCGCGGGAGCGATCGAGCGCGGGGTGGCCTCGGCCGGCAGGTCCGGATCGGTGGGCTGACCGCCCAGTTGCGGCCACCGCGTTCGCGTTCGGAAGGGCCGGCACGCGTGTCTGGGACGTCGACACGCGTGCCGGCCGTCCGTCACTCGGCCGGGGTCCGTTCGCGGCGCTTGACGAACCGCCAGCCCACCGCCAAGACCACCGCGAGCACCGGGATCGAGTAAAACGCGATCTTCTCGGCGCCGTCCGAGAAGCCCATCAAGGCGACCACCAGGGCCAGGAACCCCAGCGTCGCCCAGCCGCTGTACGGGGCCCACGGCATCCGGTACGCCGGGCGCTCCAGCTCGCCGCGCAGGGCGGCCTGGCGCAGGCGCAACTGGCAGAAGATCAACGTCGCCCAGGTGCTGATCACACCCAGGGACGCGATCGCGATGGCGATGTCGAACGCCTCCTTCGGGACCAGGTAGTTCAGCACCACGCCCAGCACGTACGCGACCGACGTGAACAGGATTCCGCCGTAGGGCACCTGGCGGCGGCTCATCCGGCTGACGAACGACGGCGCCTCGCCCTTCTCGGCCAGCGAGCGCAGGATCCGGCCCGTCGAATACAGGCCCGAGTTGACGCTGGACAGGGCCGCGGTCAGGACCACCGCGTTCATCACGTCGCCGATGCCCGGGATGCCGAGGCGGCTGAACACCGTCACGAACGGGCTCTCGTCGCCGCTGTAGAACGGCCACGGCAGCAGCATCGCCAGCAGCAGCACCGAGCCGACGTAGAACACGCCGATCCGCCAGACCACGCCGTTGATCGCCTTCGGCAGGACCTTGCGGGCGTCCTTCGTCTCGCCGGCCGCGATGCCGACGACCTCGATCGCCGAGTAGGCGAAGATGACCGCCTGCAGCGTCATCAGCGCGATGCCGATGCCGGCCGGGAAGAGTCCACTGTGGCCGGTCAGGTTGTGCGCGCCGGCCGGGGTGCCGCCGATGTCCGCGCTCGTCACCACCAGGCCCGCGCCGACGACCAGGAAGACGACGATGGCCAGCACCTTGACCACCGAGAACCAGAACTCCAGCTCGCCGAACACCTTGACCGACAGCAGGTTCACCATGAGCAGAACGCCCAGCGCGATCAGCGCGGTGATCCACTGCGGCACGCCCGGCAGCCACTTGTGCACGTAGATCGCGACCGCGGTGATCTCGGCGATCCCGGTCATCGCCCAGTTCACCCAGTACATCCAGCCGGAGGCGAAGCCGGCCCACGGCCCGATGAACTTGCGCGCGTAGGTGACGAAACTGCCGGAGCTGGGCTCGTGCAGGACGAGTTCGCCGAGCGCGCGCATCACGAAGTACGCGGCGATCCCGCAGATCGCGTAGGAGAAGACCAGCGACGGGCCGACCTGGTGGAGCTTGCCACCGGCGCCGAGGAAGAGCCCGACGCCGATCGCGCCGCCGATGGCGATCATCTGCACTTGGCGGTTGCCCAGTGCTTTCGAGTAGCTTTCACCTTTTTCGGTGAGCAGCGAGGAATCCATGGTTACCGGACGCTAGAGCCGTGTGCGGCAGGTCACCAAGCAGGCTAAGGAAGACTTAAGGTGTGCCGGACATCACGCGGAGATCGGTCCGCGGATCGCGGACCCGGTTCCACCCGGGGTGCCCGCGGCCGGTTCCGGAGCGCCTTCTACGCTCGGGCCCGTGGATCTCGCGGCGCTGCTGGACCGGATAGCCGACGACGTCGCGACCGACGTCGGCCGCGGCGCCGTCGCGGCCTACATCCCCGCGCTGGCCAGGGTGGAGCCGGGGCGGTTCGGCATGGCGGTGGCCGAAGTGGACGGTGCGGTGCACGGCGTCGGCGACTGGGAGCACCCGTTCTCCGTGCAGAGCATGTCCAAAGTGTTCACCCTCGCGCTGACGCTTTCGCACGGCGATGGCGTGTGGGCGCGCGTCGGCCGGGAACCGTCCGGCGACCCGTTCAATTCGCTGATGCAGCTGGAACACGAGGACGGCATTCCGCGCAATCCGTTCATCAACGCGGGCGCGCTGGTGGTGACCGACGAACTCGCCCGCCACGGTGACGCGGCGGACGCGTTGCTGGCTTTCCTCCGGCAGGAGAGCGGTCGTCCCGGGATCGCCGTGGACCCCGAAGTGGCGGCCTCGGAGGCGGGGCACGCCGACCGCAACCGTGCGCTCGCCTACTTCATGGCCTCCTACGGCAACATGCGCCACCCGGTGCCGTCGGTGCTGGACCAGTACGTCCGCCAGTGCTCGATCGCGATGAGCTGCGCGGACGTCGCCCGCTCGGCGTTGTTCCTGGCCCGCCACGGCCTCCGCAACGACGGCTCCCGCCTGCTCGGGCTCAGCGCGGCGAAGCGGATCAACGCGGTGATGCTGACCTGCGGCACGTACGACGCGGCGGGCGAATTCGCCTACCGCGTCGGCCTGCCGGGCAAGAGCGGCGTGGGCGGCGGCATCGTCGCGATCGTGCCGGGCCGCTGCGCGGTCTGCGTCTGGAGCCCGGGCCTGGACACGCGCGGCAACTCCGTCGCCGGCGTCGCCGCCCTCGACCGCTTCACGACGCTGACCGGCTGGTCGATTTTCTGACGTCAGCGCAAGTAGTTGTAGACGCTGGCGCGCGAGATCCCCAACAGGTCGGTCAGCGACGGCACCGCGTTCTTCAGCTCCAGGAACCCTCGCTCCTTCAGTGACCGCACCAGGTCCTTCTTGGCGGCCGCCGGGAGACTGCGCGGCGTGTGGCCGCGCTCGGTCGCGTAGTCCTCGACCAGGGCGCGCAGCTCCTCGCTCGTCCGGGCCCGCAGGGACTCGGTGACCGGGGCCGGTCCGTCGGTGGCGGCCAGCCGGGTCAGGGCGTGGGCCGCCGAGCCGAGCAGCGAGACGTCGAGGTTGAGGCACAGCGCCGCGACGTACTCGCCGTCCGAGTTGCGGAGGCCGATCGACGTGCTCTTCGCGGGCCGGCCGTCCGGGAAGCGGTTCGGGTAGTTCTGCAGCACGTCCGGGAACCCGGGGTCGGCGATCCGGGCCAGGCCCAGCTCGGTCGCCGGGTCGCCGGCCGCGCGGCCGGAGAGGCCGCCTTCGATCGCGCGCACCGCGTGAGCCGGGTCGCGCAGGTCGTGCAGCACCACCTCGCACAGGCCCGGGAACATCCGGCCGACGGCGTGGGCGATCTTCTCCGCCTCGCGCAGCAGCAGCTCGTCCTCGGTCATCCGATCAGCTCCCGCAGCTTGTCGGCCGCCTTGAGGCCGGAGCCGGTGAGCACGACGACCGTGGTTTCGCCGTCCCGGATGGCGCCCCGCGCGCGGAAGACGTCGATCGCCGCCGCGGCCGTGGCGCTGGTCGGTTCCGCGTACAGGCCGACGGCCGCCAGGCGCCGGGCGGCCGCCGCGATGGCGTCCTCGCCGATCGCCGCGGTGTCCCCGCCCGAGCGCCGGATCGCCGCGAGGACCTCCGGCAGCCGCACCGGACGGCGGATCGCCGTGCCTTCGGCGACGGTCGGGGCGAACTCCGGCGGCTGGCGGTCGTGGAAGGCCGCGTCGAGGGGAGAGCAATTGCGCGGCTGCGCGACCAGCAGCCGCGGGCGCCGCGTGATCGACCCGGCTTCGAGGAGCTCCCCGAACCCGAGGTCGCAGCCCAGCACGATGCTGCCCGCGCCGGCCACGGTGACGACGGCGTCCGGGGCGCGGAAGCCGAGGTCTTCCCACAGCTCGTAGGCCAGGGTCTTGGTGCCCTGCAGGAAGAACGGGTGCCAGTTGTGGCTCGCGTAGGTCGTGCGGCCCGACCGGCGGACGGCTTCGGCGGCGGTGTCGTCGCGGGTGCCCGGCACCAGCTCGACGACCGCGCCGTACGCGCGAGCCTGGAGCACCTTCGCCGGTGACGTCCCCTCCGGGGCCAGCACGGTCGCCGCGATCCCGGCGGCGGCGCTGTAGGCCGCCACCGACGAGCCGCCGTTGCCGGAGCTGTCCTCCAGGAGCGCCCGGACCCCGGCGCCGGCCAGCGCGGAGACCATGACGCTGGAGCCGCGGTCCTTGAAGCTGCCGGTCGGGCTGAACCACTCGAGCTTGAACCGGACGTCGGCACCGGCCCAGTCCCGGGGGACGAGCGGGGTGCAGCCTTCCCCGAGCGACACCGGGCGCAGGTCGCCGGGCAGCGCGGCCCGGTAGCGCCAGAGCGAGCGCACGCCGGTGTCGACGTCCTCCGGGCGCAGGCCGGGCCGGGGTGCCACGGTCAGCGGGGCACCGTCGTCGCCGCGCCAGCGCAACGGGTCGCCGGGGTAGCGCGTCCCCGATCGCTCGTCGGTGTACCAGTACTCCACCGCCACCTCCAGGTCTGGACGAACAGTCCAAGTTTAGACGTACTGTCTAGTACTACTCCGGAGTACGCGAAATGTCTTCAGCTTCTTCTCAGGAAAAGCCTGTAACGCGGCGGCGGGAAATCTCGATCACGCGCGCCTGCCCGGCGCACCGCCGGTGGTCGCCCGAATACCGGCGGTCGCCCCGGCTGGGATGGATGTGGCCTCCGACGTCCCCGTTCGTGGTCTCGTGAGCACCGAAAATCCCGGAGGGCGGCGAATCCACTGTGGACTCACCGCGTTGCGGGGAGGTGTGTCGTCAATTCCTGCGCCGATTCTTCCGCGGCCTGTGAGAATTCCGGGTAAATCGTCGGCGGCAGGCATTCGGCTGCGGCTTGTTCGGATCGGCGAAGCGACCGTCTCGGGCCCTCTGCTTTACCGGCGGGATAAGCGCCGGGGGTCCCCGGGAAACGTCGGACCCGACGGACGGCGTGGTCCGGATCGGCCAGTGCACGCAGGTCCACCAGGCGGGATGGCTTGCGCCGTCCGGCGGTGCGTGGCGGGTGGACCACGTCCCGAACCGGTCCACTCCCGGCCGGACCGGGCAATGGTCGTGGCCTGTGCCGGGGCGGGAACGTGACGGCGACGTTAAATTCTTGCGCCGCCGACCTGGTCGCTCCCGAATTTTCTGAACCCCGGCGATGAAATCGCGGTGGGTTGTTGACGGCGCGGAAGGAACCCGCTTAAGTACTCCCCGTTACCCTTCACCCTTTCGTGCGTAGCGGGAGTTCCCATGCGTCTCTCGAAAGACGACTCCGTGCCGGCCGGGCTGGTCGTCGCCGTGTCGCCGCTGCGATGGCCGTCGGCGCGCGGGGTCGCCGCCGCCGCACGCGGGGGCGGGCTCGGCGTGCTCGACCTCACGGCCGGAGGCACCGCGGCCGCGGATGAGCTCGCGCTGCTCGGCGAATGGGGCGTCCCGGCGTTCGGGGTCCGGCTGGCCGGCCCGGCGGACCTGCCCGACGCCGTGACCACCGTGCTGCTGACCGAAGACGCCGAGGGCACCCCGCGGGACTTCCCGGGACGGCGAGTGCTGGCCGAGGTCACCTCCCGCGCCGCGGCCGGCCGGGCCGTCGCCGCCGGCGTCCACGGCCTGATCGCCCGCGGCCACGAAAGCGGCGGCCGGGTCGGGGAACTGAGCACCTTCGTGCTGCTGCAGGCGTTGCTCGCCGACGGCACCCTGGACGTCCCGGTGTGGGCCGCGGGCGGCATCGGGCCGCACACCGCCGCGGCCGCCATCGCCGGTGGCGCGGCCGGCGTCGTCGTCGACACCCAGCTCGCCCTGCTCCCGGAAGCCGAACTGCCGTCGGCCCTGACCACCGCCGTCACCGGGCTCGACGGCTCGGAAACGACCGTCACCGACGGCGTCCGCGTGCTGGCCCGCCGCGGCATCGCACCCCTGGAAGCTGGCCAGGACGTCTTCCTCGCCACCCGGTTCCGCGACCGCTGGGGCACGGTGACCGCGGCGGTGCGCGGCCTGGCCGACGCCGTCGGCGAGGCCCTCCGCCTGCCGGACGCGGTGCTGGGCCCCGGCAGCGCGGGCAGCCACGCGCTCGGCACGGCCCTCCCGGTCGCCCAGGGGCCGATGACCCGGGTCAGCGACCAGCCCGCCTTCGCGGCCGAGGTCGCCGCGGGCGGCGCGCTGCCGTTCATCGCGCTGGCCCTGTCCGGCCCGGAGCAGACCCGCGACGTGCTGGAACGGACCCGCGCGGCGGTGGGCGGCGCCCCCTGGGGCGTCGGCGTCCTCGGGTTCGCCGCCGACGACGTCAAGGCCGCGCAGCTGGCGGTGATCCGCGAACTCCGGCCGACGCACGCGATCATCGCCGGCGGCCGGCCCGCGCAGGCCGTGGCGCTGGAAGAGGCCGGCATCGCCACTTTCCTGCACGTGCCCTCGCCGGGCCTGCTGAAGCAGTTCCTCGAAGCGGGCGCCCGCAAGTTCGTCTTCGAAGGCTCCGAGTGCGGCGGTCACGTCGGCCCGCGCACCAGCTTCCCGTTGTGGGAGGCCCAGCTCGGCGTGCTCGCCGACTTCCTCGCGGCCGGCCCGGACGCGGCCGCGGACCTGCAGCTGCTGTTCGCCGGCGGCATCCACGACGAACGCTCGGCGGCGATGGTGGCCGCCCTCGCCGCCCCGGTGGCCGCGCGCGGCGCGGCGATCGGCGTGCTGATGGGCACCGCCTACCTCTTCACGCGCGAGGCCGTCGACGCGGGTGCCGTGCTCCCGTTGTTCCAGCGCAGCCTCCTCGAAGCCGAGCACACCGACCTCCTCGAGACCGCGCCGGGCCACGCCACCCGCTGCGTGCGCAGCCCGTTCACCGAGGAGTACGCGGCGATCAAGGCGGACCTCGCCGAGCGCGGCGTCCCGAGCCGCGACGCCTGGGAAAAGCTGGAAACGCTGAACGTCGGGCGGCTCCGCCTGGCGAGCAAGGGCATCGAGCGCGTCGGCGCCGAGCTGCGGGACGTCGGCGAAGATCGTCAGCACGCCGAAGGCATGTTCATGGCCGGCGAAGTCGCCGTGCTGCGCTCGGCCGTCACCACGATCGCCGACCTGCACCACTCGGTCGGCGAAGGCGCCAACGCGTTCCTCCGGGCACGGGCAGCCCAATTCGGCGTCACCGAGGCCGAACCGAGCGCGCCGGCGCCGCTGGACATCGCGATCGTCGGCATGGCGTGCATGTTCCCGCAGGCCCCGGACCTGGCCGCGTTCTGGGCGAACGTGCTGGCCGGCACCGACGCGGTCACCGAGGTGCCCCCGCAGCGCTGGGACACCTCCCTGTACTACGACCCCGAGGGCCAGGGGGAGCGGACGCCGTCGCGCTGGGGCGGGTTCCTGCCCGAGATCGGCTTCGACCCGCTGAAGTACGGCATTCCGCCGTCGTCGCTGGCCAGCATCGAACCGGTGCAGCTGCTCGCTTTGGAGGCTGCGCATCGCGCGCTGGCCGACGCGGGCTACGCCGACCGCGCGTTCGACCGGGCCCGGACGTCGGTCGTGTTCGGTGCCGAAGCGGGCAGCGACCTGTCGAACGCGATGACCCTGCGGTCCGTGCTGCCGTCCTACCTCGGCGAACTCCCGTCCGAACTGGACGAACGGCTGCCGAAGATCACCGAGGACTCCTTCCCGGGCGTGCTCGCCAACGTCATCGCCGGGCGCATCGCCAACCGGCTCGACCTGGGCGGCGCCAACTACACCGTCGACGCCGCGTGCGCGTCCTCGCTGACCGCGGTCGACGTCGCCTGCAAGGAACTGACCGCCGGCACCAGCGACCTCGTCCTGTGCGGCGGCGCGGACCTGCACAACGGCATCAACGACTACCTCCTCTTCGCCTCGGCGCACGCGCTCTCGCCGACCGGGCGGTCGGCGACGTTCGACAGCGCGGCCGACGGCATCGCGCTCGGCGAAGGCGTCGCCTGCCTCGCCCTGAAGCGCCTCGCCGACGCCGAACGCGACGGCGACCGCGTGTACGCCGTGATCAAGGGCGTCGGCGCGGCTTCGGACGGCCGCGCGCTGGGGTTGACGGCGCCGCGGCCCGAGGGGCAGCACACCGCGCTGACCCGCGCCTACCGCAACGCCGGTGTCTCGCCCGCGCGCGTCGGGCTGGTCGAGGCGCACGGGACCGGCACCGTCGTCGGCGACCGGACCGAGCTGGGCACGCTGACCCAGGTGTTCACCGAGGCCGGCGCCGCTCCGGGCGCGTGCACGATCGGCTCGGTGAAGTCCCAGATCGGGCACACCAAGTGCGCCGCGGGCCTGGCCGGGCTGATCAAGGCCGCCCTCTCCGTGCACACCGGCGTGAAACCGCCGACGCTGCACCTCACGGCGCCGAACCCGGCCTGGGACCCGGCGACGAGCCCGTTCGTCTTCCAGTCGGCCGCGCAGCCGTGGACCGCGCCACCGGCGGAGCGGCTGGCCGGGGTCAGCGCGTTCGGCTTCGGCGGCACCAACTTCCACGTCGTGCTCGCTGCCCACGACGGCGTCCCGCCCGCGCAGGCCGCCGACGAGTGGCCGGCCGAGCTGTTCACCTTCGCGACGGAGCCGGCGGCGCGGGATCTGCTCGACCTGGCTTCGGAAGTCCCTTCTCCGTGGCGGTTGCGGGACCTCGCCCTGGCGGCGGCCCAGCGGGCGCAGGGACGTCCCGCCCGCCTCGCCGTCGTGGCGTCCACTGTGGACGAACTGGCCGGACTGCTGCGGCAGGCACTGGACGGGCACGACGCCCCCGGGGTGTTCCGCGCGGACGACACCGTGGCGGGCGAAGTCGCGGTGCTGTTCCCCGGGCAGGGCAGCCAGCGGCCGGGCATGTTCGCCGAGCTGTTCGTCACCTTCCCCGAGCTGCAGCGGTACCTGCGGCTCGACCTGGCCACGGCCGAGGTCGTCTTCGGGCCGGCGGTGTTCGGGGAGCCGGCGCGGCGGGACTGCGTCGAGCGGGTCACCGACACGCGCGTCGCCCAGCCCGCGCTCGGGATGGCCGGGCTGGCCGCGTTCCGGCTGCTGACCCGCGCCGGCGTGCGGCCCGCGATGCTCGGCGGGCACAGCTACGGCGAGCTGACGGCTCTGGCCGCGGCGGGCGCCTTCACGCCGGAAGGACTGGTGCACGCGAGCCACGTCCGGGCGGCGGCGATCCTCGACGCGGTTCCCGCCGACGACCCGGGCGCGATGGCCGCGGTGTCGGCGTCCGCCGCCGAAGTCCTCGCGGTCCTCGGGGAATCGCCGGTCGTCCTGGCGAACCACAACTCGCCCGAGCAGACGGTGATTTCCGGGCCGACGGCCGACGTCGAAGCGGCGGTCGGGCAGCTGCGGGCCGCCGGGCTGGGCGCCAAGCGGATCCAGGTGGCGTGCGCGTTCCACAGCTCGCTGGTGGCGCCGGCGGGGGAGACGTTCGGCCGGGCCCTGGAGGCGATCGGCGTCGTGCGGCCCGCGGTTGCGGTGTACGGCAACCGGACGGCCGGGCCCTACCCGGAGGCGCCGGACGCGATCCGCGGCGAGCTGGCCGCGCAGCTGGGCTCACCGGTCCGGTTCGTGGAGCAGGTCGAGGCGATGTACGCGGCCGGGGCGCGGGTGTTCGTCGAGGCCGGGCCCGGGGCCGTGCTGGCCAGGCAGGTCGCCGCCATCCTCGGCGACCGGCCGCACCGGACGGTCGGGTTCGAGCAGCCGGGCCGTCGTGGCCTGCCGGGCTTCCTCGGCGCGCTGGCGCAGCTCGCGGTGTCCGGGGTGCCGCTCGAGACGGGCTGGTTGTTCCGCGGGCGTGACGCCGTGGACGCGTTCGTGGTGCCGCGGCCGAAGCGTCCCGGGTGGACGGTCGACGGCCACCTCCTCCGCACGGCGGACGGCACGATCCCGGCGGGCGCCCTCCGCCCGGCGGAGCGGGTCTCGTTCGGGGTGGCGGCTGCGGCCCCGGCGGCGGCGACGTCGGAGGCGATGGTCGCGGACTTCCTGCGCACGAGCCGCGAGATGATCGCCGCCCAGCGCGACGTCCTGTTGGGCTTCCTCGGCTCGGACGCTCCGTTGCCTACCCCGGTCCCGGTCGTCGAGCAGCCCGCGGTGGTGGTGCCGGTCGCGGTGCCGAAGCCCGCCTCGGTGCTGCAGACCGTCGTCGAGGTGATCGGGGAGCGGACGGGCTACCCGGTGGAGATGATCGAGCCGGACCTCGATCTGGAAGCCGACCTGAGCGTGGATTCGATCAAGCGGGCGGAGATCGCGGGCGAGCTGGCGTCCCGGCTGCGGCTGGCCGGCGGTGACGTGGAGGAGTTCGCGAAGGCCCGCACGGCGGCGGCGATCGCGTCGCTGATCGGCCCCGCGCCGGCCCCGGCGGCTGCGGTGCCGGTGCTGGCGACCGTGGTGGCGGTGATCGGGGAGCGGACGGGCTACCCGGTGGAGATGATCGAGCCGGACCTCGATCTGGAAGCCGACCTGAGCGTGGACTCCATCAAACGCGCCGAAATCGCCGGGGAACTGGCGACGCGCCTGGGGCTCGACCTGGGTGGCGACGTCGAGGAACTGGCCAAGGCCCGCACTGCCGCGGCGATCGCCGACCTCATCGACGGCGAACGTCCCCCAGCGGCATCGGACGCCACCTCGGGACGCTGGGAGCCGGGCGAACCCGCGCCGCTCATCGTGGCACCGAAACGCCTGGTCATGGCCGAAGCCGCCCTGCCACCCGCCGAGACGCCCGACGTCACCGGGCGGAAATTCCTGCTCCTCGGGCGGGGGCCGCTCGCCGAAGCCGTCCGGACCCACCTCACCGGGCTCGGCGCGACCGCCGAGGTCGCCGACGAGGTCCGCGCCGGGTTCGACGGGGTCCTCTTCCTCCCCGGCACCGCGCTGCCCGCCGCCTTCCCGCAGTACCAGGCCGCCCTCGCGACGAACCCGGCCTGGCTGCTCACCGCCGGGCCGGGCGAAGGCCTGCGCGGCTTCCACCGCAGCCTCGCCCGCGAATACCCCGGCACTCTCACCCGCGTGGTCGAGCTGTCCCCGGACGAAACACCCGGCAACCAAGCCACCGCACTGGTCCAGGAACTGTCCACAGCAGACCGTGAACCGGTCGTCGTCCGGGAAGACAACGCTCGCAAGGGCTTCCGGATGACCGAACAGGACCTCGGCCCGCTCGCCACCCACGGCGCGGGCCCGGCCGGCGACGGCGCCGCCGAAGCCGCCGCCATCGGCCTGACGCGGGACTCGGTCGTCCTGCTCGTCGGGGGCGCCAAGGGCATCACCGCCCGGTTCGCCACCACCCTCGCCGCGGCCGCCGGGTGCCGGATCGAACTCCTCGGCCGGACCCCCGTGCCCGCCCACCACGACGAACACCCGCAGGCCACGACGGCCCAAGACCTCCGCGCCGCGCTCATCGGCACCGGCCTGAAGAGCCCCGCCGAGATCGAACGGGCCGTCCGCCGGATCCAGGGCGAACGCGAGGTCCGGCAGACCCTGGCCAAGCTCGAAGCCCTCGGCAGCCCGGCGCGCTACCAGTCGGTCGACATGCTCGACGCCGAAGCCGTGCACCGCGCGGTCAAGGAGATCCACGCCGAGCACGGCCGGCTCGACGGCATCGTCTACGCGGCCGGCGTCATCGAGGACAAGCTCGTCGCCGAGAAGACGCCCGAGTCGTTCGAGCGCGTCTACAGCACCAAGGCCGACGGCGCCCGCACCCTCCTCGAAGCGACCGCCGACCTGCCCGAAGAGCCCGCTTTCGTCGTCCTGTTCGGCAGCATCGCCGCTGCCCTCGGCAACCGCGGCCAGTCCGACTACGCCGCCGCGAACGACGCCCTCGAGGCGCTCGGCCGCCAGTGGCCGGCCGGGCGGGCGGTGACCGTCCACTGGGGACCGTGGGCCCCGACCGGTGAGCACGACGGCATGGTGACGCCCGCACTCATGCGCGACTACGCCCGCCGCGGCATCGCGCTGATCGACCCGGAGGAGGGCACCCTCGGGCTGCTGCGCGAGCTGGCCTGGGGCCGTCCGGACACCGGCGCCGTCGTCCACACCGCCTCGGGCTGGTGACCGGCGTGCGCGTGGCCATCGTCGGGATGTCGGTCCTGCTCCCCGGCGCCCCCGACCTGGCGAGCTACTGGCGCAACCTCGCGGGCGGCGTCGACGCGATCACCGAGGTGCCGCCCGGCAAGTGGGACCACGCGCACTACGCGCCGGACGAGCAGCGCCGGGCCGACCGGGTCTACTGCCGGCGCGGCGGGTTCGTCGACGAACTGGCCGAAGTGGACGTCACCGGCTTCGGGATCATGCCGAACTCCGTGCCCGCCACCGAGCCCGACCAGCTGATCGCCCTGCGCGTCGCGGCGCAGGCCGTCGCCGACGCCGGTGGCCCGGACCGGCTGCCCGCCGACCGCGCCAAGGTCGGGGTCGTGCTCGGCCGCGGCGGGTACCTGACGCCGGGGCTGGTCCGGCTCGACCAGCGGGTCCGCACCGCGAGCCAGCTCGTCCGCACCCTCGGCGAGCTCCTGCCCGACCTGGACGCCGACCGGCTCGACGCCGTCCGCCAGGCCTTCACCGACCAGCTCGGCCCAGAGGCACCCGAATCCGCGATCGGGCTGGTGCCGAACCTGGCCGCGTCCCGGCTGGCCAACCGCCTCGACCTGCGCGGCCCGGCCTACACGGTGGACGCCGCGTGCGCGTCCTCGCTGATCGCCGTCGACCACGCCGTGCGGGAGCTGGCCACCGGCCGGTGCGACGTCGTCCTCGCCGGCGGGGTGCACCACTGCCACGACATCACCTTCTGGAGCGTGTTCACCCAGCTCGGCGCGCTGTCGCCGTCGGAGCGGATCCGGCCGTTCCACCGCGACGCCGACGGGGTGCTGATCGGCGAAGGCACCGGTGTCGTCGTCCTCAAGCGCCTCGAAGACGCCCAGCGCGACGGCGACCGCGTCTACGCCGTGATCACCGGGACCGGGGTCGCCTCCGACGGCCGGACCGCGAGCCTGGCCAGCCCCGACTCCGGCGGCCAGGTCCGGGCCGTCCGCCAGGCGTGGGCCGCGGCCGGCCTCGATCCGGCCGCCCCGGACTCCATCGGCCTGCTGGAGGCGCACGGCACCGCGACCCCGGCCGGCGACGCCGCGGAACTCACCACGCTGAGAGAGGTCTTCGGAAGCGCGGGCGCTGCCGTTCTGGGCTCGGTCAAGTCGATGATCGGCCACACGATGCCCGCGGCCGGGATCGCCGGGCTGGTCAAGGCGGCCCTGGCCGTGCACCACGGCGTCCTGCTGCCCACGCTGCACTGCGACGACCCGCACCCGGAACTGGCCAGGACCCGCTTTTCCACGCTGGCCGCCGCCGCGCCCTGGGACGCGCCGGTGCGCCGCGCCGGGGTCAACGCGTTCGGCTTCGGCGGGATCAACGCCCACGTCGTCCTCGAACAGGCCCCGGGTCGCGCGAAGCCGGTCGTGGTGCGCGAGCCCGAACGCGTGCTGCGGCTCGCCGCCCCGACCCTCGACGCGCTGCGCGAGGCGTTCGACCGGCCCGGTACCCGGGAACCCGGCGAAGGTCCGGTCCGGCTCGGCATCGTCGACCCGACGGAGAAACGGCTGGCCCTGGCCCGGAGAGTCCTGACGCGCGGCCGGGCCTGGCGCGGCCGCAACGACGTCTGGTTCGCCGACCGCCCCCTGCTCGGTCCCGGCGGCGGCAAGATCGCCTTCCTCTTCCCCGGCCTGGAATCGGAACTCACGCTGAACTGCGGCGACGTCGCCCGCCACTTCGGCCTGCCCTGGAAACACGCGGACGTCGAGGTCGGTGACGTCGGGCGGCAGGGGGCGGCGGTGTTCGAGCTGGGCCGGCTGCTGCACGGCGCCCTCGGCCGGCTCGGCGTCACGCCGGACGCCGTCGCCGGGCACAGCCTGGGCGAATGGACGGCGATGGCCGTCGCCGGCGTCTACGCCGAAGAAGAGGTCGACACCTTCCTCGCCGGCTTCGACCCGGACGCGCTCGTCGTCCCCGGCCTCGCCTTCGCCGCGATCGGCGCGCCCGCGCCGCGGGTGACCGACGAGCTGGCCGGGCGGGCGGATGTCGTGCTCTCCCACGACAACTCCCCGAACCAGGCGATGATCTGCGGGCCGGAAGCGGCCGTCGGCGCGCTCGTGCGGCGGTTCCGCGACGACGGGATCGTGGCGCAGGTGCTGCCGTTCCGCTCCGGCTTCCACACCCCGATGCTGCGGCCGTACCTGGACCCGATCCGGGCGGCGGCCGAGCGCTTCACGCTGCACCCGCCCGCTCTGCCGCTCTGGTCGGCGACCACGGTGTCGGAATACCCGGCGGGCGAGGCCGAGGTCCGCGAGCTGTTCGTGCGCCACCTGCTGCAGCCGGTCCGGTTCCGCCCGCTCGTGCGGGCCCTGCACGGCGCCGGGTTCCGCGCGTTCGTCCAGGTGGGCGCCGGGCAGCTCGGCTCGCTGGTCGGCGACACCCTGCACGGCGAGGAACACCTGGTCGTGGCCGCGCACTCGGCGCACCGACCCGGGCTCGCGCAGCTGCGGCGGGTCGCGACCGCGCTGTGGGCCGACGGTCTGGACGTCGACTTCTCGCGCCTGCCCGGCGAACGCCCGGCCGCGCCCAAGGCGGTCAAGCTCGATCTCGGCGGCCGCCTGATCTCCCTGGACGACCGGGTCCGCGCGCGGATCGCGCTGCCGGCCGCCCGGTCGTCTACTGTGGACGATCTGGCCGCGAAGGGCCCGCTCGCCGCGGAGTTCGCTGCCCTGCTGGCCGACACGGCCGAGCTGGCGTCGACCGTGCTCGCCGGCCCGGCGCGCCGGCTCCCGGCACCGCGGGCGCTCGACACCACCCTCACCGTGTCACTCGCAACGATGCCGTACCTGCTCGACCACTGCTTCTTCAAGCAGCCACCCCGAGCCGACCCTGGCGATCGCTGGCCGGTCGTCCCGGCGACCACGGTGATCGACCACCTCATGCGGTTCGCCGAGCAGGCCGCCCCCGGACGGCAGGCGGTCGCCGTGCACGACGTGCGGCTCAGCCAGTGGATCACCGCGGTCCCGGCGGTCACCGTGCCGGTGCGCGTCCGGCCCCAGGGCCCGGACCGGGTGCACGCGGCCATCACCGGCTACTCCCAGGCCGTCGTCGAGCTCGCCCCGCAGTACCCGGCCGCCGCACCGGCGCCGTGGCGGTTCCCGGTGTCGGCCGAGCACGTGCCCGAGACCACGGCGGCCCAGCTGTACGACGAGCGCTGGATGTTCCACGGCCCGCGCTTCCAGGGCGTCACCGAACTGACCGCCGTCGGCGACCGGCACGTGCGGGCCGTGCTGACCACCCCGGCCGCGCCCGGCGCGCTGCTCGACAACGTCGGCCAGGTGCTCGGCTACTGGATCATGTCCCGGCTGCCCGAACGGACCACCGTCTTCCCGGTCGCCATGCGCGAAATCCGGTTCCACGGCCCGCACCCGGCGCCGGGCGAGCGACTGGAGTGCCTGGTCCGGATCACCGGGCTGACCGACGAGTTCCTCGACGCGGACATGCAGCTCGTTCACGACGGCCGGGTCTGGGCCGAATTCACCGGCTGGCGCGACCGGCGGTTCGACAGCACGGCGCACATCCGGCAGGCCGACCGGACGCCGGAGCGGTCGACGCTGTCGCACGAGCAGCCGGGCGGCTGGGCCCTGGTGCGCGAGCAGTGGCCCGACCTGGCCACCCGCGAGCTGATCATGCGCAACTACCTCGCCGGCCCCGAACGCGACGCCTACGACCGCCGTCCGCCGCGCGGGCGGCGCCAGTGGCTGCTCGGCCGGATCGCGGCCAAGGACGCGGTCCGCCAGTTCCTCTGGGCCCGCGGCGAACCCGAGATGTTCCCCGCCGAACTGCGGATCGGCAACGACGAGAGCGGCCGGCCGTTCGCGACCGGCGCCTACGGCCGGGAACTGCCCCCGGTGACGATTTCCGTGGCGCACCGCGCCGAAGCCGGGGTGTCGATCTCCCGGTTCGGGCCGTGCGGCATCGACATCGAAGAGGTGGCCCCGCGCGCGGAGTCCACTGTGGAGGCCGCGCTCGGCCCGGGCGAGCTGGCGCTGTTCGCGAGCCTGCCGGGCGACCCGGAGCAGTGGTTCGCCCGGTTCTGGACGGCGAAGGAGGCCGTCGCGAAGCTGCGCGGCACCGGCCTGCGCGGGGAACCCCGGGACTTCGAGGTCGTCGCGGCGACCCCGGAAGAGCTGACCGTCCGCGTCGCGGGCCGCGCGTACCGCGTGTGCTGTGCCGACGTCGAGAACCCGTCCGGTGCGCCGCCGCGCCGCTACGTCGTCGCCTGGACCGAAGAGACGAAGGAGACTGCCGGATGAGCATCGAGACCACGGCCGCGAACGAGGTGACCGTGCTCGCCCAGCTCAGCGGGATGCTGCGCGAGCTGCTCGAGGAGTACGGGCTGGACGACGCGGAAATCACCATGGAGACGACGTTCCACGACGATCTCGAGCTGGAGAGCGTCGACCTGGTGGCGCTGTCCGGGCAGCTGCGCGAGCACTACGGCGACCGCGTCAACTTCGCCACCTTCATCGCCGAACGCGACCTGGACGAGATCATCGCGCTGACCGTCGGCGAGCTCGTCCGGTACATCGTCGCCTCCCTGCGGGCGACGGCGTGAGCCGGATCCGTGCGGGCGAGCTGGACGTGCACGTCCAGCGGCTCACCCCGGACGTGCCCGCGGGCGGCGACGCGCCGATCGTGGTGTGCGTCCACGGGCTGCTGACCGACAGTTTGGCCAGCTACTACTTCACGCTCGGCCCGGCCTTCGCCGAGCGCGGCCTCGACGTGCTGATGTACGACCTGCGCGGGCACGGCCGGACGACCCGCCCGGCGTCCGGGTATCAGCTGGAGCGGTTCGTCGACGACCTCGTCGCGGTCCTCGACGCCTGCGACGTCACCCGGCCCGTCCACGTCGTCGGCAACTCCTTCGGCGCCTCGGTGGCGCTCGGGCTGGCCGCCGCCCGGCCCGACCGGGTGGCCAGCGTGGTGGTGCTCGAAGGCGAACCGCCGACCGAGGAGTGGACCCGGCACATGGCCGACGGGCTCGCCGACGCCAAGACCCGGCTGGCGATCGACGAGGTGATCGGCTGGATCGCCGACCACCACGGAGCGCACACCGCCCGGCTGTCCAGAGCCGCGAACAAGATCCTGCAGACCACCACGATCGCCGAGGACATCCCGCGCAGCGCCACGATCGCAGCGGACCTCTCGGCGGTCCGCTGCCCGGTGTTTGCGATCTTCGGCGGCGACTCGGGGCTGGCGGCGCAGGTGCCGCACTTCGAGACGCACCTCGAAGGCCGCTGCGTCGTGCTGCCCGAGCAGGGGCATTCGGTGCTGGTCGAGCGGACCGCGGAGGTCATCGAGCTGATCGCGGACTGGGTCCGCGACACCGCGCGCACGCAGGCGCGGGTGCGGTAGTGGCGCGGTTCCTCTTCGTCGTCCCGCCCTTGGTGGGGCACGTCAACCCGGCCGTCGGCGTGGCGGCCGAGCTCATCGCGCGCGGCCACGAGGTCGCCTGGGCGGGCCACGGCGAACTGCTGTGGCAGCTGGCCGGCCCGGAGGCGCTGGTGTTCTCCTGCGCCGCGGGGGACCCGCCCGTGCGCCCGGCCGGCCTGAAGGGCCCGGCGGCGCTGCGGTTCCTGTGGCAGGACTTCCTCGTCCCCCTGGGCGACGCGATGGCCCCCGGCGTGGCCGCGGCGCTCGACGCCTTCGAGCCGCACGTCGTGGTCGCCGACCAGCAGGCCCTCGCCGGGGGCCTGCTCGCCGAAGCCGCCGGCCTGCCGTGGGTCACGTCGGCGACGACGTCGGCCGAGCTCGTCGACCCGCTGGCCGGGATGCCGAAGGTCGGGGCGTGGGTCGGCGAACTGCTCGACGGGCTCCGCGCGCGGATCGCCGGCGGCCGGGGCGGGGCGGACCCGCGGTTCTCCCCGCACGGCGTCCTCGCCTTCACCACCCGCGAACTGCTCGGCGCGGCCACCCTGCCCGCGGCGGTCCGGCTCGTCGGGCCCGCCCTCGGCGCCCGGCAGTCCACAACGGACTTCCCGTGGGAGTGGCTCGACCCGCTGCGGCCGACCGTGCTGGTCTCCCTGGGGACGGCGAACACGTCCGCGGGCGCCGGGTTCCTGGCGGCGACGGCGGAGGCGTTCGCCGGGACGAGCGTGCGCGCGGTGATCGCCGACCCGGGCGGCGTGCTCGGCGACGTCCCGCCGAACGTCCTGGTGCGCCCGAGCGTCCCGCAGCTGCCGCTGCTGTCCCGGGTCGACGCCGTGCTGTGCCACGCGGGCCACAACACGGTCTGCGAAACGCTGTGGCACGGCCTGCCGCTGGTGGTCGCGCCGATCCGCGACGACCAGCCGGTCGTGGCGGCCCAGGTGGTCGCGGCGGGTGCGGGCGTCCGCCTGCGGTTCGGCCGCGCGGACGCACCCCGCATCGCAGCGGCGGTCGAGGAAGTCCTGACGGAACCGTCGTACCGCCGCGCGGCCGAGGTCGTGGCGGCCTCGTTCCACGCGGCCGGCGGCAGCGCGGCGGCGGCCGGGCACCTGGAGCAGCTGGCGTTGGAGAGCCTGGCGCACCTTTCCCACTGAAGGCGTGATACCCCGGAAAACCGGGCCGTTGGCCTGGGCACGGGAGCGCGGCGCGAACGAAATGACCGTGCAGGCGTACGCGCAGAACGCCGGTGCACTCGAATTCCACCGCACGCACGGGTTCCGCCCGTTTCTGGTGTCCTTGACGCGCAGCTGAGCCGGTCCCGCGGCACACTGGAGGCCATGGGCTTCCTGGACGGGCGGGCCGTGGTGATCACCGGTGCCGGACGCGGGCTGGGGCGGGCGTTCGCGCGGCACGCGGCCGCGAGCGGCGCCGCGGTCGTCGTCAACGACGTGGACGGCGCACCGGCCTGCGAGACCGTGGCCGCGATCGTCGCCGACGGCGGGACCGCGGAAGCGAGCGTCGGCTCGGTGGCCGATCCGGCCTACGCCCGGTCGCTGATCAGCCTGTGCCGCAGCCGGTTCGGGGCGCTCGACGGGCTCGTCAACAACGCCGCCGTCGGCTACCAACCGCCGCCGTGGGAGGACGACGACGCCGAGCGGACCCGGGCATTGGTCGAGACCAACGTGCTCGGTCCGTTCCACTGTGGCACCGCGGCCGCGAAAGTCATGTGCGCCCAGGGCCGCGGTGTCATCGTGAACGTGACGTCGGGGTCGATGGTCGGCCAGCGCGGCGCCGCCGCGTACTCGGCGTCGAAGGGCGCGGTGGCGTCGATGACCTATTCCTGGGCCTCGGACCTGGCGCAGCACGGCGTGCGCGTCAACGCCATCAGCCCGATCGCCTGGACGCGGCTGATGGCCGCCGACCCGAACGGCAACCGCGACGCCGCGCCGCCCGAACGGGTGGCGCCGCTGGTGACCTACCTGCTCAGCGACCTCTCGGCCGCTGTCACCGGGCAGGTGCTGCGGCTCGCCGACGGGCACCTGCACGCCGTCCGCCAGCCCGCGATCATCCGGCCGGTCCTGCACCGGGAAACCTGGACGGTGGAGGAGATCGCCGCAGCCGTCGACAGCGAGCTCGTGCTCGAATCGCCGCCGCGGGAGCGCTGGACCCTGTGAGCGGCCCGGACCACCGGAACGGGTGGCTATCCACAGTGGACAACGGCCACTAACTTGAGGGGATGACGGCCACCGCCGAGGTCACCCCGGGCGCCGCGGCGCCGCCGGCGCTCAGCCGCGGCCGGGTCAACGCCGTGTTCGGCGCGGTGCTGCTCGGCATGCTGCTGGCGGCGCTGGACCAGACCATCGTCGGCACGGCGCTGCCGACCATCGTCGGCGACCTCGGCGGCGCCGGGCACCTGTCCTGGGTGGTGACGTCCTACCTGCTGGCCGAGACGATCATGACGGTGGTCGTCGGCAAGCTCGGCGACCTGTTCGGCCGCAAGCTGATGTTCCAGCTGTCGGTGATCGTGTTCGGCATCGGGTCCTTCTGCGCCGGGTTCGCCGACAGCATGGTCTGGCTGATCGTCTGGCGCGCGGTGCAGGGCCTGGGCGGCGGCGGGCTGATGGTCACCTCGACCGCGCTGATCGCCGACGTCGTCCCGCTGCGCGAGCGCGGCAAGTACCAGGGCGTGCTCGGCTCGGTGTTCGGCGTGGTGACCGTGGCCGGCCCGATGCTCGGCGGCTTCTTCGTCGACCACCTCTCGTGGCGGTGGGCGTTCTACGTCAACATCCCGCTGGTCGTCGTGGTGCTGGTGGTGGCGTCCTCGGCGATGCCGAACGCGCGCGCGGCGGTCAAACCGGTCATCGACTACCTCGGCATCCTGCTCATCGGCCTCGCCGCGACCGGCCTGACCCTGGTGACGAGCTGGGGCGGCACGCAATACGCGTGGGGCTCGCCGACCATCATCGGGATGGCGCTCGGCTCGGTCGTGCTGCTGGCGGCGTTCGTCTTCGTGGAGCTGCGGGCGAAGGAACCGATGCTGCCGATGCGGCTGTTCCGCAACCCGGTGTTCACCGTCGGCGGGATCATGAGCTTCGTCGTCGGCTTCGCGATGCTCGGCGCGCTGTCGTACCTGCCGACGTACATGCAGTACGTCCAGGGCACGTCCGCGACGACGTCCGGGGTCCGGCTGCTGCCGATGGTGCTGGCCCTGCTGGTGGCCTCGATCGCCGCGGGCAACGCGGTGAGCCGCACCGGGCGGTACAAGATCTTCCCGCTGGCCGGGGCGGCGGGCATGACGATCGGGCTGTACCTGCTGTCGCGGCTGGACACCGGCACCGGGTTCTGGGAGGCGTCGGCGTACATGGCCGTGCTGGGGCTGGGCATCGGGCTCGGCATGCAGGTGCTGACCATCGCGGTGCAGAACACGGTGGACTACGCCGACCTCGGCGTCGCGACCTCGGGCGTGACGTTCCTGCGCTCGATCGGCAGCTCGTTCGGCGCGGCGATCTTCGGCACGGTGTACGCGAACCAGCTGACGCCCAAGCTGGCCGCGCTCCCGGTGCCGCCGGGGGTGGACCCGCGGGCGCTGCAGGTGCCCACGGCGTTGCACGCGCTGCCTTCGTCGGTGTCGGCGCCGGTGATCCGCGCGTACAGCGACTCGCTGCACGTCGTGTTCCTCGCGGCGGCGCCGGTCGGGTTGGTGGCGCTGGTCCTGGCGTTCTTCCTGAAGGAGGTCCCGCTGCGCGACACGGCTCGCGCGGCGGCACCGGACCTGGGCGATGGCTTCGCGATGCCGGAGGCCCGCACGGACGACCGCGAGCTGGAGCGGGCGGTGGCGACGCTGTTCTTCCGCGAACGCCGCCAGGTGGCGCCGTCGATCATCGAGCGCGCCGGGGGAGACCTGGACGAGGGCGGGATGTGGTGCCTGCTGCAGGTCCACCTGCGTCGTCGCCGGGGTGAGCCGGCCACGTTGCCGGCGATCGGCACGTACTTCGGCGTGCCGGCGCAGGTGCTGGAGCCGGCGTTCAACCGCCTGGAGCTGACGGGCCACCTGCGGTACACCCGGGACGGCTGGGAGCTGACGGCCGCGGGCCGTGCCGAGTTCGGCAAGGTGGTCCAGGCCTGGCACGACTGGCTGGCCGACCGCCTCGGCGACTGGGGGCAGGGTGACCGGGCCGAACTGGACGCGGCGATCGGCCGGGTCGCGGCCCGCCTGATGGACCAGAGCGCCGAGTCCCGCGCCTCCGGGCGGCACGCCCTCGTCTGACCTGCCGCGCCGGCTCACGCGCCCCGAAGTGGCATTGGGCGCTTGGGGGTGGCCGAGCGGGAGCGTCAGCGGCGCCAGAAGTCGTGCGGGGTGCGGCCCGGCCGGAAGCCGCACGACTCCACCAGGGCCGCCGCCTGCTCGAAGCCGTGGCCGACCAGGCCCGGCTCGTGGGCGTCGCTGCCGAACGACACCGCCTCGCCGCCCACGTCGAACCACCACCGGACCACCTCACCCGGCAACGGCACCTTCGTGTTGACTTCCAGCGCTCGGCCGCTCGCCTGCAACGCGCGCAGTACCGTCCGGAACTCCTCCTCGAAGTCGGCCGCCACGAACGGGGGACCTTCGGCCGGCCACGAGCGCAGGGCGTAGTCGATGTGGGCGAGCACCGCGAAGTCCGCCGTCGACTCGACCAGGCCCAGCACCTCGGCGAGGTACGCCCGCAGCAGCTCACCCGGCGGCCGGCCCGAGACCACCGTCAGCTCCTGGTGGTGCTCGCCGTCCGGGAGGGAGTGCACCGAGCCCAGGACGCGGTCGAAGCCGTGGGCCGCCAGGAGGGCGTCGGCGCGGGGGCGGTGCCAGTGCGGCTCGCTCAGCTCGACGCCCGACAGGATCCGCAGCTCCGGAAACCGCGCGCGGCACTCTTCGACGCACGCCAGGTACCCCGCGACGTCCAGCTCCGGCGGCTCCAGGACGCCGTCCGGGCGCAGCCGCACCCGGAAGTGGTCCGGCAGCAGCGGCCGGACCGGCTCCGGGATCAGCCAGGGGGTCAGGTCCGCGTGCTCGGTGAACGCCACCGACGGCAGGCCCAGCTCGATCGCCCGCTCGCACGAGCCGACCATCGAACCGGTGACCGTGTCCCAGGACCATTCGGTGTGGACGTGCCCGTCCGTCGGGAGGCTCACCACGCCGATTGTGCACCACCGCCTTTCTCCCACCGCCGCCCTTCGCGCCGCTGTACGGTCATGCCATGGCGTCCAAGGCTGTGGAGCTCGAGGTCGGCCCGCACACCGTGCGGATCTCCAGCCCGGACCGGGTCTACTTCCCGGCTCGGGGTGAGACGAAGCTCGACCTGGTCAACTACTACCTCTCGGTGGGCGACGGCATCGTCAACGCCCTGCGCGAGCGGCCCTGCATGCTGCACCGGTTCCCGTCCGGAGTGGCGGGGGAGAAGGTGCACCAGAAGCGGGTGCCGAACGGTGCTCCGCCGTGGCTGGAGACGGTCCGGGTCACTTTTCCGCGGTACAACCGGCACGCGGACGAGCTGTGCGTCACCGAGCTGGCGCACGTCGCATGGGCGGTGCAGATGGCCACTGTGGAATTCCACCCGTGGAACTCGCGGCGGTCCGACACCGAGAAGCCGGACGAGTGGCGGATCGATCTCGATCCGATGCCCGATTGCGGTTACGACCGGGTTCGGCGGGTTGCTCACGTGGCGCACGAGATCTTGGACGAGCTTGGTGCGGTGGGCTTTCCGAAGACGTCCGGTGGGCGGGGGCTGCACATCTACGTCCGGATCGAGCCGCGGTGGGGTTTCGCCGATGTCCGGCGGGCTGCGCTGGCCTTCGCCCATGAGGTGGAACGGCGGGCTCCGGATGACGTCACCACCACCTGGTGGCGGAAGGACCGGGACCCGCGGTTGCTCTTCGTCGACTACAACCAGAATGCCCGGGACCATACGATCGCCAGTGCATACTCGGTTCGCGGGAATCCTGAAGGGACGGTTTCGACGCCGGTTCGGTGGTCGGAGATCGATGATGCCTTGCCGGGCGATTTCACTATTGCCACTGTGCCTGGGCGGTTCGCCGAGATCGGCGATCTTCATGCCGGGATCGATGATGCTGTTTTTTCGCTTGAGCCGTTGCTCGAGTGGGCTGATCGGGATGGTGTCGAGGTGCCTGATCCGGGGTGATTGTTTGCAACCCCGAAGCGGTCATTGTGCCGTGTTCTGGCTTCGGATCGGGGTTGCGGGGGCCTGGGTTCCGTCGTGGGCTGGTAGTGCGTGCTGCTTCTGTTTTGGTGCGGTTAGTCCAGGCGCTCGATGATTGTTGCGTTGGCCAGGCCTCCTGCTTCGCACATTGTCTGGAGGCCGTAGCGGCCGCCCGTTTGCTCCAAGACCGACAGCAGTGTCGTGGCCAGCCTTGCTCCGCTTCCTCCCAAGGGGTGGCCCAAGGCTATTGCTCCTCCGTTGACGTTCACCTTCGCCAGGTCCGCTCCGGTCTCGTGCTGCCAGGCCAGGACCACGCTGGCGAAAGCCTCGTTGACCTCGAATGCGTCGATGTCCGATACCTTCAGGCCTGCCTTGGCCAGGACCTTGTTCGTGGCCGGGATGATGCCCGTCAGCATCAGGAGGGGGTCGTCGCCCGCTACCGCGAAACTGTGGATCCGGGCTCGGGGCTTCAAGCCCAGGTTCGCTGCCGTCTCGGCGCTTGTGATCAGCAGTGCTGCCGCGCCGTCGTTGATCGGGGACGAATTGCCCGCCGTCACCTGCCAGGCCAGGTGGGGGAAGCGCTGCTCCCAGATGTCCGCCCGGAACGCCGGCTTCAAGCCCGCGAGGACTTCCGTTGTCGTGCCGGGGCGGACCGTCTCGTCGGTGGTGACCTCCCGCAGCATGCCGTCCGGTCCCGGTGCCTTCAGCGGGGCCACCTCGGCCGCGAACTTCCCGTCCGCCCACGCCTTCGCTGCTCGCTGGTGGCTTTGCGCCGAGAACTCGTCCAGCTGTGCTCGGGTGAAACCCCACTTCGCGGCGATCAGCTCCGCGCTGATGCCCTGCGGCACCAGACCGTCCGGGTAGCGGGCCGCCACCTGGGGACCGAACGGATCGCGGCCCGCCACCTGGCTGCCCATCGGGACCCGGCTCATCGACTCGACACCCGAGGCGATCACCACGTCGTACGCACCCGCGATCACGCCTTGGGCCGCGAAGTGGACGGCCTGCTGGCTGCTGCCGCACTGGCGGTCGACCGTCACCGCCGGGACCGACTCCGGGAGCTCGGCCGCCAGCGCCGCCCAGCGGGCCGTGTTCATGCTCTGCTCGCCGATCTGGCCCACCGCGCCGCTGATCACGTCGTCGATGCGGGCCGGGTCCACGCCCGTGCGCTCGACCAGCGACCGCAAGGCGTGGGCGTGCAGGTCCACCGGGTGCACCCCGGCCAGTGTCCCGTTCGGCTTGCCCTTGCCGATCGGGGTTCGTACCGCGTCGACGATCACCGCGTCCGTCATGGCGTCTGCCTCCTCGCAGATCGGGGTCCCTTCGGTATACGCCCGGTCGGTTGGAATCCACAACTCAGCTGTTCGCCACGTCACACGCGGTTGACGTGCTAGGTTGGATTTTCAACCCCGTGGAGGTGGCATGGTCCGGCGTGGTCGCGAATGCTCGGTCGCCGAGGCGCTGGAAGTCGTCGGCGAACGGTGGAGCCTGCTCGCGCTGCGGGAGATCATGCTGGGGGAGCGGCGGTTCAACCAGATCGCCGAGAACACCGGCGCGAGCCGGGACATCCTGGCCGCGCGGCTGCGCAAGCTCGTCGACGCCGGCGTCCTCGAGAAGGTCCAGTACGAAGCCCACCCGCCGCGCCACGAGTACCACCCGACCGAAGCCGGCCGCGCGCTGCAGCCCGTCCTGCTCGGTCTGATGGCCTGGGGTGACAAGTACGTCCACCAGGGCGAACCCCCCACCCTGTGGCGCCACGCCTGCGGCGAAGTGCTCGAGCCGGCCACCGTCTGCGCCTGCTGCGGCGGCCCGGTCGACGCCCCGGGCACCCACGCGATCCGGCTGGGCGCCGTGCACGCCTGAGCCAAGCCGGTACGGCCTCCTCGCATCCCTCGCGAGGAGGCCTTTTTGCTGCGCGGGCGTTGACTTGTGGCCCCGGTCACTGTAAGTCTTGAACGAATCAGTGCAAGAACCTGACAGATGACCGGCAGATCGCGGCAGACGTCAGGAAGATTCCGGTTTCGCTCCGAGTCGTCTCCCTCCCCTCCCCGGATCAGAGGAACCGCATGAGAACGAAGCGTGTGTTGTCACCCGCGGCCGCCTTCGCCGCCTTGTCCCTGCTCCTCACCACGCCCGCCGCTCCGGCGAGCGCGGCGCCGGCCGCACCCGCGCCGGCCGTCCAGGCCGCCTCCGCGACCTACACCGCCAGCAGCCAGTTCGCCGGCTACCCCGTTTCGAATGTCGGCGACGGCAACCAGGACACCTACTGGGAAAGCGCGAACAACCAGTTCCCGCAGTGGGTCCAGGCCGACCTCGGCACGCCGACCGACGTCGCGCAGCTCGTGCTCAAGCTGCCGGGCGCGAACTGGGGCGCCCGCACGGAGACCTTCAGCGTCCAGGGCAGCACCGACGGGACCACCTTCACCGACCTGAAGCCCTCCGCCGGGTACGTCTTCGACCCGGCCAAGGCCAACACGGTCACCGTCGACGTCAGCGGCAAGCCCCGGTTCGTGCGGCTGAACGTCACCGCCAACACCGGCTGGCCCGCCGCCCAGCTCTCGGAGTTCGAGGTGCACGGCCTCGCCGGCGGCGACACGCAACCGCCGTCCGCGCCCGGCAACCTCGCCTACACCCAGCCCGCGAGCGGCCAGCTTCGGCTGAGCTGGTCGGCGTCGACCGACAACACCGGCGTCACCGGCTACGACGTCTACGCCAACAACCAGCTCCGCGGCAGCGTCGCCGGCAACGTCCTGACCTACACCGACAGCCAGCCCGACGGCGCCACGGTCTCCTACTTCGTCCGGGCGAAGGACGCGGCGGGCAACCAGTCGGCCCCCAGTAACACCGTGACCCGCACCGGTACCCAGGCCGGGACGAACCTGGCCCTGGGCAAGCCGATCACGGCGTCCTCGACGGAGTGGACGTATGTGGCGGGCAACGCGAACGACGGCTCCCTAACCACGTACTGGGAGGGCGGCGGCGGGACCTACCCGAACCTGCTGACCGTCGCCCTCGGCGCGAACGCCGACCTGAACCAGGTCGTGGTCAAGCTCAACCCGGACCCGGCGTGGGGGCCGCGGACCCAGACGATCGCCGTCGAAGGCCGGGAGCAGAGCGCGTCCGCCTTCACCACGTTGGCCGCCGCCCAGAGCTACAGCTTCAACCCCGCGAGCGGCAACACCGTGACGATCCCGCTCGGCGGGCGCGCCGCCGACGTCCGCCTGCGCGTCACCGCCAACTCCGGCGCGGGCGGCGGGCAGGCCGCGGAGTTCCAGGTCTTCGGCGTCCCCGCACCCAACCCCGACCTGACCATCTCGGGCGTGTCCTGGTCGCCGCAGAACCCGGTGGAGACCGACGCGATCACCGCGTCGGTGACCGTCCGCAACGCGGGCACGGCGGCTTCGGGCGCGACGAACGTCAACCTCTACCTCGGGACGACCAAGGTCGGCACGGCGAACGTCGGCGCGCTCGCGGCCGGCGCTTCGACGACGGTGTCGGCGAACATCGGCATCCGGGACGCGGGCAGCTACCAGCTGACCGCCAAGGTCGACGAAGCCAACGCCGTCATCGAACAGAACGAGGCCAACAACGCCTACACGAGCTCGACGGCGCTCGTCGTCAGCCCGGTGCAGAGCTCCGACCTGGTCGCGGCCACGGCGTGGTCGCCGAACAACCCCTCCGCGGGCAACACGGTCACCTTCACCACGACCCTGCGCAACCAGGGCACGGTGGCGAGCGCCGGCGGCGCCCACGGCATCACGGTGACGATCACGGACCAGAACGGCACCGTGGTGAAGACACTCAGCGGAACCTACACCGGCGCGATCGCCGCCGGGGCCACCGCGAGCCCGGTCACCGCCGGCACCTGGACCGCCGCCAACGGCCGGTACACCGTCAAGACCGTCGTCGCGAACGACGCCAACGAGCTGCCCGTCAAGCAGGGCAACAACACCGGCACGCAGGCGCTCTTCGTCGGCCGTGGCGCGAACATGCCCTACGACATGTACGAAGCCGAGGACGGCGTCCTGGCGGGCGGCGCCGCCGTGGTCGGTCCGAACCGCACGATCGGCGACCTCGCGGGCGAGGCGTCGGGCCGCAAGGCCGTGACGCTGAACTCGACCGGCTCCTCGGTGGAGTTCACCACCCGCGCGGCCACCAACACCCTGGTCACGCGGTTCTCCATCCCGGACAGCGCGGGCGGCGGCGGGATCACCTCGACGCTGAACGTCTACGTCGACGGCACCTTCCTCAAGGCCATCGACCTCACCTCGCACTTCGCGTGGCTCTACGGCGCCGAGACCGGCCCGGGCAACTCGCCGGGCGCCGGCCCGCGGCACATCTACGACGAAGCCTCGGTGCTGCTGGGCACCACCGTGCCCGCCGGTAGCCGGATCAAGCTGCAGAAGGACGCGGCGAACACGACGAACTACGCGATCGACTTCGTCAACTTCGAGCAGGCCACCGCGGTCGCCAACCCCGACCCGGCACACTTCGCGGTGCCCGCCGGGTTCACCCAGCAGGACGTGCAGAGCGCCCTCGACAAGGTCCGGCAGGACACCACCCTCACCGGCGTCTACCTGCCGGCCGGGACCTACGCGTTGTCGAGCAAGCTGAACGTCTACGGCAAGGCCGTCACGGTCACCGGCGCCGGGCCGTGGTTCACGAAGTTCTCCGCACCCGCCGGGCAGGAGAACACCGACATCGGCATCGACGTGCAGGCGAGCGCGAACGGCTCGACGTTCAGCGGGTTCGCCGTGTTCGGCAACTACACGTCCCGGATCGACGGCCCCGGCAAGGTGTTCAACCTGACGAACGTCGCGAACCTGACGATCGACAACATCTGGGTCGAACACCAGGTGGTCATGGTCTGGGGCACCAACGTGGACAACACCACGATCAAGAACTCCCGGATCCGCGACACCTTCGCCGACGGCGTCAACCTGACGAACGGGAGCACCGGCAACCACGTCACCAACATCGAGGCCCGGTCCACCGGTGACGACAGCTTCGCGCTGTTCGCCGCCACGGACCTCAACCCGGGCAACCAGTACGACAACGTGTTCGAGAACCTCACCGCGCTCACGCCGTGGCGCGCGGCCGGGCTCGCGGTGTACGGCGGGTACAGCAACACCTTCCGGAACCTCTACATCGCGGACACGCTGACCTACTCGGCGATCACGATCAGCTCGCTCGACTTCGGCTACCCGTTCCTCGGGTTCGGGCCGCAGCCGACGACGGTCCAGAACGCCTCGCTGGTCCGGGACGGTGGCCACTTCTGGGGCCAGCAGACCTTCCCGGCGATCTGGCTGTTCTCCGCGTCCAAGGAGTTCCGCGGCATCCGGGTGTCCGATGTGGACATCCAGAGCCCGACCTACAGCGGCATCATGTTCCAGACCAAGTACACCGGCACCACGCCGGAGCACCCGGTCGAGGACACCGTGCTGGCGAACGTGTCGATCACCGGCGCCCACCGCAGCGGGGACGCCTTCGACGCGAAGTCCGGGATCGGGATCTGGGCCAACGAGCTGCCGGAGCCGGGTCAGGGCCCGGCCGTCGGCTCGGCGACCTTCACCGGGCTGACCCTGGCCGACAACGCCGAGGACATCCGCAACCGCACCACCACGTTCACCATCAACCGCAGCTGAGCCAGGCCGCGCGGGCCCGCCGGGAAGCCGTTCCCCGGCGGGCCCGCGCCGTGCCAGGATGACGCCGGAGGTGGTCGACGTGCGGATCCTGGTCACCGGCGGCACCGGGCAGCTCGGCTCGGCGGTCGTGACGCGGCTGCGGTCGGCGGGCGCGGAAGTCCGCGTGCTGAGCAGGCGGGCGGCGCCGGACGTCGTCCGCGGCGACCTGCGGACCGGGCGCGGCATCGACAGCGCCGTCGCCGGGGTGGACGTCGTCGTGCACTGCGCCACCGACTACTTCGGGCGGGAGACGCAGCTCGCGCGCACGCTGATCGAGGCGGCGCGGTGGGCGGGCGGCCCGCACCTGGTGTACGTCTCGATCGTCGGCGTCGACCGGGTCCCGCTCGGCTACTACCGGGCCAAGCACGAGACCGAGGAGCTGTTCGCGGCCTCGGGCCTGCCGTACACGATCCAGCGGGCCACCCAGTTCCACGGCCTGGTCCGCGCGCTGCTCGCGGGCGCGTCCCGGCTCCCGGTGGTGCCGGTGCCGCAGATCTCGTTCCAGCCCGTCGACGTCCGGGACGTCGCCCGCCGCCTCGCCGCCCACGCGCTGGCCGACCCGGCCGGCCGCGCGCCCGACTTCGGCGGCCCGGAAATCCTCACCGCGACCGAGCTGGCCCAGGCGGTCGGCGAGGTGACCGGGCGGCACAAGCGGATCGTGCCGCTGAAGGTGCCGGGGGAGACGTTCCGGGCCTACGCCGACGGTGGGCACCTCACGCCCGGGCACCGCGAAGGCGAGATCACCTTCCGCGAGTACCTGGCCGAGAGCGTTCGTAGGTAATCGGATTAATTACCAAGAATCTTGACCTCGGCTCCGAATAGGTCATATGTTTGGCGGGCTGCACGCCGGTCCTGCCTTCGACGCCGAACGGATCCGACATGTCGAACCCTCCCTCTCGCCGTACGTTCTTCAAGCTCGGAGGCGCGGTCGGCGCCGGTCTCGCCTTCAGCGGCATCCCGCCCTTCGTGGCCAGCGCGGACGTGCTGCGGCCGGCCGTGGCGGACCTGGTGCCGGACGCCCGGGCGACCACGCTGTGGTACCCGGCTCCCGCGGCCGAGGACAAGATCATCGAGCAAGGCCTGTCGATCGGGAATGGTCGGATCGGTGCTCTCGTCGGCGGTGACCCCGCCGCCGACTTCCTCTACCTCGCCGACGCGTCGCTGTGGACCGGCGGCGCCAACGACGTCCTCGACGACGACGGCCAGTTCCCGTACGAACGCGAGAAGTTCGGCACACTCGGCCTGCTGGCGAAGCTGCGGATCTCGGTGCCCGCGCACACCGGCGTCACGGACTACCGGCGCGCGCTCGACCTCAGCAACGGCCTGGTGGTGATCACCTACCGGTACCAGGGCGTCCGGTACCACCGCGAGTACTTCGCGAGCCACCCCGACGACGTCGTGGTGATCCGGTTCAGCGGCGGCCCCGTCACCGGCTCGGTGTCGCTGGAGCCCACCCGCGGCGAGACCTCCTCCGGCGCGACGGCGTTCACCGGCACGTTCGCCAACGGCCTGAAGTACGCGTGCACGGTGGCCGGCGGGGCCACGTTCAGCGGCGACGACGTCGTCATCGTGCTCAGCGGCGGCACGAACTACGTGCCCGACGCGGCGCGGAAGTTCCTCGACGCGTCGCTCGACCCCCTGGCCCTGGCGAAGCGGAAGGCGGCCGCGGCGCAGGCCGCGGGTGGCGGCGCCCTGCGGGCCACCCACGTGGCGGACTACCGGCGGCGGTACGACCGGATGAGCGTCGACCTCGGCCGGTCGTCACCGGCCCAGCGGGCCCTCGACACGTGGTCGCGACTGGTCGCCCGGCACGACCGGCCGGAGGTGCCCGACCCGGAGCTGGAGGCGAGCTACCTGCAGTTCGGGCGCTACCTGACGATCACCGGCTCGCGCGACGGCCTGCCGATGGGCCTGCAGGGCCTGTGGCAGAACACCAACACGCCGGACTGGATGAGCGACTACCACACCGACATCAACGTCCAGATGAACTACTGGCTGGCCGACCGCGCGGCGCTGCCGGAGAGCTTCACTGCCCTGGCCGGCTACTGCCTCGCGCAGCTTCCGGTGTGGACGGACAGCACGAACCGGCTGTTCAACGACCCGCGCAACCGCTACCGGAACACCAGCGGGAAGGTCGCGGGCTGGGCGGTCGCCTTCTCCACCAACATCTACGGCGGCTCCGGCTGGTGGTGGCACCCCGGCGGCAACGCCTGGCTGTGCAACTCGCTCTGGGACCACTACGCCCACACGCAAGACAAGGCCTACCTCGCCCGGATCTACCCGCTGCTCAAGGGGGCGGCCGAGTTCTGGGACGCGCGGCTGCTCCCGATGACCGTCGACGGCCGCGAGGTGCTCGTCGACGACCACGACTGGTCACCCGAGCACGGCCCGCAGGACGCCCGCGGGATCACCTACGCGCAGGAGATCGTCTGGGACCTGTTCGAGCACTACCGCGAAGCCGTCGCGGTGCTGGGCCGGGACCGCGCCTACGGCGACCGGATCGCCGGGCTGCAGAAGAAGCTGTACCTGCCGAAGGTGAGCCCGGCCACCGGCTGGCTCGAGGAATGGATGTCGCCGGACAACCTCGGCGAGACCACGCACCGGCACCTGTCCCCGCTGATCGGCTTCTTCCCGGGCGACCGCATCGCGGCCGACACGGCACCGCGCGAGCTGCTCGACGGCGTCCGGGCGTTGCTGATCGCGCGCGGGATGGACAGCTACGGCTGGGCGACCGCGTGGCGCTCGGCGTGCTGGGCGCGGCTCAAGGACGCCGAGCGTGCGTACCAGCTGCTGCTCACGGTGCTGCGGCCGTCGGTGGACAACGGCAACGGGACCGCGCCGAACTTCTTCGACATGTACAGCCAGGGCAGCTACGCGATCTTCCAGATCGACGCGAATCTCGGCGCGCCCACGGCGATGCTCGAAATGCTGGTGTACTCGCGGCCGGGGGTGCTGGAACTGCTGCCCGCGCTGCCGTCGGCGTGGGCGGCGTCGGGCCGGGTGACCGGGATCGGCGTGCGCGGCGGCTTCGAGGTGGACGTCGCATGGCAGGCCGGGAAGGTCACCAAGGCGGTGATTCGCAGCGTCGGCGGCACCCGGACCGAAGTGCGGGCCGGGACGTGGCGGCGGACCATCACCCTGCGGCCGGGAGCGTCGATCACGGTCCGGCCGTGAATGAGGCCGGCCCGGTGTGGGTATCCGGACGGCTGCACCGACGCAGGGGAGAGGACAGGATGATCCGCTGGGCGACGTTCGACTGCTTCGGCACGCTCGTGGACTGGCGCCACGGCATCACCACCGGGCTGGAGCTGCTGTTCCCCGGCCGCGGCGCGGACCTGCTCGAGGTCTACAACCGGATCGAGCCGCAGGTTCAGGCGGAAGTGCCGGTGCGGCGCTACCGGGAGGTGCTCGCCGAGTCCGTGCGCCGGACCGCGGCCGAAGCCGGGCTGGAGCTGGTGACCGACGACGCGTCGGTGCTCGGCACCGGGCTGCCGTACTGGCCGGTGTTCCCGGACGTCCGGCCGGCCCTGTCCGCGCTGCGGGAAGCGGGCTGGCGGCTCGCGCTGCTGACCAACTGCGACCGCGACCTCATCGGCGAGACCCAGCGGCGGCTGGTGGTGCCGATCGACGCGATCGTGACCGCGGAGGACGTCGGCGAGTACAAGCCGGGGCACGGCCACTTCCGGCGGTTCGCCGCGTCCTTCGACGCGACCGCCGCGAACTGGGTGCACGTGGCGCAGAGCCACTTCCACGACATGGTGCCCGCCCAGGCGCTGGGCATCCCGCGCGTGTGGGTCAACCGGCACGACGGCCCGCAGGACCCGGCGGTGGCGGACGCGGTCCTGCCCGGCCTGGACACCCTGGTCGAGACGGTCGAGCGGGTGCACGCCGGAGCCCGCTGACCGCCGTCACGGGTGGCGCACCACGGCCCGGCGCGGCGGGAACAGCGCGGCCCACAGCGTTTTCCACGGGTGCGAAGCCGGCCGCTCGCGCACCACCGGCGCCGGGCGCTCCCCGGCCCGGTACGCCATCTCCACCTGCACCCAGTCGTGGATCCAATCGCCTCGCATGAGGGCTCCCTAAGGTTGATGTTGTTCGGGGCGAGTGCCCTGGATGCCCAGGGCGTCGGGGTGTGGCTGATGAGGCTCTGCCCGTGTGGTGGCTCGGAAGGAATGGCCGCCCCGTCGTTCTGGACGCCCTGGCCACTGATTCAGATCTGCTGCGAACCGTCGCTGTTTAGGGACCTGCTGGCGGGGTTGTCCACGGGCTTGACTTGCAACAACAGGAGAACGAGGGTGACGGATCGATCGCTGGTGTGGGTCGGTGTCGATGTGGGCAAAGCGACGCATCATGCGTGCGCGATGGACGCGGCCGGCGAGGTGGTGTTCTCGCAGAAGGTCGCCAACGACCAGGCCGCGATCGAGCAGCTGGTCGCCCGCGCCGGTCAGGCTGCCGGCGAGGTGCGGTGGGCGATCGATCTGACCAGTAACGCCGCCGCGCTGCTGGTCGCGGTCCTCATCGCGACCGGGCAGCAAGTGGTCTACGTTCCCGGCCGGGTCGTCAACCGGATGACCGGTGTGTTCCGTGGCGAGGCGAAGTCGGACGCCAAAGACGCGCGGGTGATCGCCGA